>JBBIKO010000038.1:0-2797 GCA_037445415.1 Bacteroidota bacterium | reverse complement strand
CTGGTTGCAGGTAACTAACATTTGCATAGTTCCACGAAAGATATTTGGGTTTAAAAGCGGGATGATTTTTAATGATTAATTCAAAATCATCAGGAATAACGGTGTTTATATAATCAATTTTAGCGGTACAATTCATTATTTTTTTTGATAAAGGGTTTAGTATATTATGTATGCGATTCTTTAGTATTTCTGTTTTTGAGCAAACTGATAAGTAAAGTTTTTTTGTCTCTTTAAGCAATAAGTTGTTTAAGTCTTCAACAATGAGAGGATAATAATCATTTCCCCATCCAATCCAAATGAACGGACATCTTTTTTCGATTTCATTAATAATATTTATTTTACTTAAACCCAGGTAATGAATTATAAGCAAATCATCGGGTTTAATATTTTCATTAAAAAATCGGATAGTCTCCTTAGCATCCCATTTTTTAAAAGGAACATTTTTTATAAATATAGTATCTTCTTTATAAGGATAAATAAAGATATTTTCATAGGGAAATGCTTCTTCAAATTGTTTGTATGCTAAATTTATAAATTTATCATCATGTACAAGGTGATAAAACATGTTTTTGATAGCGTTATTTTATTAAAAGTTTTGCTGGATTTCCAATATATGTCCCTGGTTTTAAGATATCCTTAACAACGACACTTCCCATTCCGATAGTTACATTATCGCAAATAGTTATACCATTTCTAACAGAAGCATTTGTGCCAAGATAAACGTTATTCCCAAATTTACATGTACCGCTAATATTAACTGCCGGTGCTGTAGTGAAAAAGTCTCCTATAATACAATCATGCGCTACCGTAGTATGCATATTTAAATGTGCATGTTTTCCAATTATTATATTACATGTAACAATAGTTCCTGGCGTAATAATAGTTCCTTCTTCAAGTTGAACCCAGTCGGATATAACAGCAGAAGGGTGAATTAAAGTAGCATATTTTGTTTGTGGTGGTAATTTACGGGTGATATTTAATCTTGCCATTGGATCTCCTACAGCAATAAAAGCCAGATGTGTTGACGGATTAAATTTTGAAACAGGTATTACGTTTATTCCCATGATTGTTTCTTCTGTATAATATTCGTCATCAACCATGAATATTGCATAATCTTTAACCTCTTTTTTTTCAATATTAAGTATATCTTTGAGGCAACAAAGCACTTCCCTCCCAGAACCTCCTATTCCGAAAATGCATATTTTTTCATTAATAGTTGTTTTTTTCATATTCATTTAATTATTGAGATTATTTTTTCAACATCGTTTATTTCTAGTTCTGAATACATTGGAAGGCATATAACCATTTCCGTGATTTTTTCAGACACGGGCATTTTTCCGGGTAAGGCAGACTCCAGTCCCCTGTACGTTGGGAATTGACTGATTAGCGGGTAGAAATAGCGACGTCCGTAAATATTATACTTTTTAAGCTCTTCATAAAGCTCATCGCGTGTTTTGCCATATTTATTTTTGTCAACAAAAATAGGGAAATACGAGTAGCAATGTTTTACATTGGATAAATCATTTAAAAAAGAAATACCCTTAATACTACTCAGTTTTTTTCTGTATAATTCAGCTATTTTTTTGCGTTTTTCTATATTTTTATCAATGTATTTAAGTTGGAGCAATCCCATAGCTGCCTGCACTTCGTTCATTTTGGCATTAATGCCTGGAGCGACAACCGTTGTCTCATTTGCAAAGCCAAAATTTTTTAGAAAATTTATTCTTTTCTTGGTTGCTTCGTCATGGCAGACAATGGCTCCGCCTTCAAACGAATGGTAAACTTTGGTAGCATGAAAACTCATGACAGATAAGTCACCAAAATTCAGAACAGAATTATTATAAATTTTCACACCAAAAGCATGGGCAGCGTCGTAAATTACTTTTAACCCATACGTGTCGGCAATATCTTTTATTCTTTCAACTTGGCAGGGATTGCCATAAACATGGACCGGCAAGATGGCGGTAGTTTTAGGTGTAATGGCTGCTTCAATTTTATTGGGATCAATATTCAGCGTGTCCGGCTCAATATCAACAAAAACAGGTTTAATGTTATTCCACCATAATGCATGTGTAGTGGCCACAAAACTATAAGGAGTAGTAATTACTTCACCCGATATTTTCAATGCCTGCAATGCTGTAATCAAAGCTAATGTACCATTTGAAAACAGCGAAATATATTTAACACCTAAATATTCGCAAAGAGCTTTTTCCAATTCCTGATGGAATTTTCCATTGTTAGTAAGCCATTTCGAATCCCAAATTTGTTTCAGGTATTCGTTAAATTCTTCCAGAGGAGGAAGAAATGGTTCTGTTACATATATTGTTTTATTACTATTCATTTATTTATTCGTTATTAAATCTATTAACAATCTTACATATTTTTTTTACTTCTACATCTCTCAAAAAAGGACTCATCGGCAAACTTAGTACTTCGTTATGTATTTTTTCAGTAATGGGCAATTTAAGATTGTTCCATTCCTTATAAGCATTTTGTTTATGGGGAGGAATAGGATAATGGATTAATGTTTGTATTCCATTTTCATAAAGGTACTGCTGTAACTTATTACGTTCCGGATGTCTGATAACAAATAGATGCCATACATGAGAGTTTGCTGTATCTTCATTAAAAAACGAACTGTTTACAGGCAAAACAATGCTATTATTGTTGATGTTTTCGCAATAGTATTGAGCTTTCTGTCGTCGGTGATTGTTTTCATCATCGATGTATTTTAATTTAATATTGAGGACTGCGGCCTGTATCTCATCAAGTCGATTGTTTACTCCTTTGTAGTTGT
>JBBIKO010000037.1:4018-11608 GCA_037445415.1 Bacteroidota bacterium | reverse complement strand
CAATACTTTCTTTTTGCATCCAATACCTAACAGAATTTCCACTAAGGTTCATATATGTGGTTGGCTTTATTAGGATTATTTTTTTTCCTTTTAATGATGTTTCTGTCTTATAAGCATAACGTTCTTGTACAAAACAAATATTGGACACATTGGCAAATGCATCCAATATCATGAAACCAATATTGTGTCGTGTTAACTCGTACTCTTTACCAATATTTCCTAATCCAACTAATAAATACTTCAACCTAAGACAATTTATTTATTTGCTTCGGTGGTTTGTTGTTGTTCACCTTCTGAACTTTCAACTACACCTCTTGTAGTTTTAACCGTTACAACATTTTTTTCAGGCTTTTCAACTACTTTAAGATTTGGTATATTCAAATCTCCTGCATGAATAGATTTCCCTAAACCTAATGATTCAACATCTAATTCCACCACTTCAATCATGTCTTTTAACAAACCTTTTACTTTTACATACCTCATTTCTTGTAATAGCTTACCACCATCTTTAACCCCTTTTGCTAATCCAACTATTTTTATTGGGAGTTTTACTTCAATTGGCTTATTTTCATCTATTTCGTAAAAGTCAATATGACTTATGCGGTCAGTTACTGGGTTGAATTGTACCTCTTTTACAATTGCGTATATTTTTTTATTTTCTACATTTATTGTAGCATAATAAGTATAAGGAGTAAATACTATTTTATTAAGATATTTCTCCTCTATAGCTATGTGTAAGTTGTTTCGCTGTCCATAAAGTTCACAAGGGATCAATTCTTTTTTACGCAATTGTTTTGACGCTTTTTTTCCTGTTTTTTCGCGAATAATCGCATTAAATTCAATAGATTTCATAATATTTACTTTTAGTGCTACTCAAAATTAAGTTTACCACTTAATTTCCCATTACACTTTAAAGAGTAATAAGGTTAATTAAAATGGACTGCAAAGATATTACAATAATCGAAAACTACAAAATTTTATATGCCCAAATTGATTCTTTCAATTCTTTATCCATTTCTAATAAAACCTTAGATGAGTTTTTTCCCAATTCGACAACCAAGTAAATAACTGTTTTTCTTCTTTTGTATTAGCTTTTTCTGCAAAGTCGGCATATGCTTTTATAGCGTTATTTTCCATATCCATTGCCGCGAAAATGGCAGCAGCTTCGTAACTTGCTGCACTAATCTCTTTTTTCAGGCTTTATGTTAGTATAATCAAAGTAAATTTATCTTCTTGTTGTGGTAAATTAATCGATGCTTTTTGCTCTTTACAAAATAGACTTATAAGTTTCAGTCAAAATTTTTCGTGTAATACTTCTTTTGCTGCCATTGTTTCAAAAATATCTTTTACAACCTTACTTTGAGTATTTTTGGCAACCTGCGAATAAAAAGCATAGCCTTTTCGCTCCATCAAAATAGGTATCTTTAAAATTTCTATTGAATTATTGGTATCTATAGTAATTTTTTTTAAGTTTACGCTTGCAAAATAGTGAATAAAAATGAATACATCAAATACATTCGAAGGAAAACTTTATATTGTTCCAACTCCAATAGGCAATTTAAACGATATAACAATTAGAGCACTGGAAATTTTAAAAACAGTTGATTATATTTTAGCAGAAGATACTCGTCAAACCATTAAATTACTTAAACATTATGAGATTAAAACAAAATATAAAAGTTATCATCAATTTAACGAACATAAAATAAATCAATATATTATAAAAGACTTATCTGATTGCAAAAAAATAGCATTAGTAAGCGATGCAGGTACACCTGGAATAAGCGACCCTGGATATTTAATTGTTAAAGAATGTATTAAAAACAATATTACTGTAGAATGTCTTCCTGGAGCAACTGCTCTTATTCCTGCTGTTGTTTTAAGTGGGTTTCCATGCGACAGATTTTTATTCGAAGGATTTTTACCACATAAAAAAGGAAGAAAAAAACGCATAGAAGAAATTGCAAATAATTCGATAACTACAATATTGTATGAATCGCCTCATAGAGTATTAAAAACTTTAACAGAATTAAATGCCATTATTGGAAATAAGAAATCAGTTTGTTTATGCAAAGAAATTAGTAAAATCCATGAAACAATTGTAAGGGGGACATTTTTAAAAGTAATAAATTTTGTTAAACAAAAACCAATTAAAGGAGAAATAGTTATAGTTATTGGAACTTATTATTAACTTTGCCAAAATTTTATTTATATGAAAAAAAGCTTAATTTTATTTTCTGCTTTTATTTTTTTAGTTACTTGCAAAAGCGATATTAATGACTCTCCCGAATATAAAAAATTGTTATCCGAAAGAGATAGTTTAGCAGGTTTGGTTTCAGCAGATGTTTCACAAATAAATCAGTTTATTTCAGATATGAACGACATACAAGAAAACCTTAATCGCATAAAAGAAGCCGAAAAAATTGTTTCAGTTAATGCTAATAACCCCGAACAAGCAATGTCTGCTAAAGACCGTATAAATCAGGATATGCAATTTATACACGATTTACTTCAACAAAATAAAAAGACAATAGAAGATTTAAAACGTAAACTAAAAAAATCTAATTCCAGAATTACTGAATTAGAAAAAATGTTAACATTTTTAGAACAGCAAATAAAAGCCAAAGACGAAGAAATAGCCGAATTAAAAGCTCGTTTAGAGCAAATGAACATTAAAATAGATTATCTCACAAAAAATATTGATAGCTTAAATATAGAAAATGCACAAAATCAAGAAATTATTGCTCAAAAAACAGAAGAATTAAATACAGCCTATTATGTTATTGGTTCTAAAAAAGAATTAACGCAAAATCAGATTATTACTAAAGAAGGCGGTTTTGTTGGTATTGGCAAAATAGAAAAATTAAGAGACGACTTTAATAAAGATTATTTTACAAAAATAGACATAACTCAAGTTAGCGAAATACCTATAAATTCAGCAAATGCAAAAATATTAACATCCCACCCAACTGGTACATATAAAATTGAGCTAAGTGGAAAAAGTGTAGATAAAATTGTTATTTCAGATAAAAAAGCGTTTTGGTCTGTATCAAAATATTTGGTGATTTTAGTTGAATAATCAAAATTACAAGTGCTTAGAACAAATCTATCTTTAATATTCTTATTTTCCATAAGTTTTAAAGCACAAAATCAATCTATATTGTCCAATTTTTTTAAATTACCTTGTCCCGAAAAATGGTGGGTTATTAAGCATCCTTTTATTGCCAAAAACGTTTATAAGTTAAGCCTCGAAGCAATTTATGTTACTCACAGCTTATTAAACGATGTATCCTTAGATGGCAATATGGTAGGTGGTCAGTTAGATGCTTTCAGGCATGCTTATTGGATGGCAACAATTACACAGAAGTATAACAAAAGAAAAGCATTATCTCTTGGACGTGCCCACGAAAAAGGCAATTACATACAATTTAAAAGAGGATTACTCGAAGATGGTGTTCTTCCCGATTACGAAAGTACGCAAATGGATTTTCTAAATAATGATGTTGGAATTGAAATAGGAACGATGTATAAAAATGCTACCAAAGAAGAAATAAAATCAATTATAATTGAACAAATTCGAGTAGGAAAATTATTTGTCCTAAAAAAAGATTCAGTGGGGAATTATTTGAATTGTTCGAACGAAAAAATAGATACTAAAACAAAAAGCTGGATTTCAGGCAAATGTATTGTTCCTTCAAACACACACTGAGGAACAACAAACAATTAAAGTTTTTTGTTAATTGCAAAACTCTACTCTATTACAATATTTAATAAATAAACCACAAAAGATAATTTTTATGCAAAAAAACTTAATAATTTCTTAACATATACTAAATTATAATAATGACTATATTTGTGAAAACATAAAATAAAACTATTTATGGGAATCAATAATTTTTTTCAATTGCTTGTTCCAAAAGATAAAAAATTTCATCCTTTATTTATTAAAGTTTCAGAAAATTTGCTTGTTGGTGCCGAATTATTAGTACAACTAATGAAATGCAATGACTTTGAAAAAAGAAAAGAAATAATTAATAAAATAAAAGAAACAGAAAAAATAGGCGATGATTTAACACATACAATTTTCGAATTGCTTAATTCTTCGTTTATCACTCCTTTTGATAGAGAAGATATACACAATTTAACTACTGCTATAGACGATATATTAGATTTTATAAATGGTACTGCTCAACGTTTTATTTTATATAAACCACAAGAAATAACTGTTGAATTTTCAAAACTTGCCGATTTAATATACGATGGCGCTATAAGTTTGAATAAAGCAATAAACCATTTGAATAATTTGAAAAATATGGATAAAATAAAAAATGAATGCATACACATAAACGAAATAGAAAACGTTGCAGATGATGTTTATCACATTGGAATTTCTCAGTTGTTCGAAAAAGAAACAAATACTATTGAACTTATTAAAAAGAAAGAGATATATCAAACTTTAGAAAAAGCAACAGATAAATTAGAAGATGCTTCTGACGTGATTAAATCAATTATTATTAAACAATCATAAAATATGACTACTTTAATAATTACAATAATAGTAATAGCTCTTATTTACGATTTTTTAAATGGGATGAACGATGCTGCAAATTCCATTGCTACAATAGTTGCAACTCGCGTGTTATCGCCATTAAACGCTGTTATATGGGCTGCCTTTTTTAATTTTGCAGCATATTTTGTTTTTGGTTTACAAGTAGCAAATACCATGGGAAAAGGAATTATTCAGCCAAGTATTGTAGAGCCTTGGTTTATATTATCTTCTTTGATAGGGGCAGCATTATGGGTTTATATTTGTACTCATTTTGGCTTACCAATAAGTGTTTCGCACTCCTTAATAGGCGGTATGGTCGGACCAGCTTTATTTGTACACGGTGCCGATGCTGTAGTTACTTCGGGTATTATAAAAGTATCTTTATTCATAATAGTTTCACCATTAGTAGGTTTTGTATTAGGCTATTTAATGATGATTCTAACAAAAGTACTTTTGAAACATAAAAATCCTAATAAAATAGATTCGTGGTTTAGAGTGTTGCAATTAGCGTCGTCAGCCTTTTTTAGCTTAGGACACGGTAGCAACGATGCACAAAAAACAATGGGCATTATAGCTGTATTGCTTTTTAGCACAGGACAACTTGGACCAGAATTTTATGTTCCTGAATGGGTAGTTATATCTTGTTACATAATGATTGCATTAGGAACTCTTGCTGGTGGTTGGAAAGTTATTAAAACAATGGGAGTTCATCTAACCGACTTAAAACCTGTACACGGATTTTGTGCTGAAACATCGGGAGCTATAACATTAGCTATGTCAACTTTTATGGGAATTCCTGTTAGTACAACACATACAATTTCTGGAGCTATCATGGGAGTTGGAATAACAAAAAGAGTTTCTGCGGTTAGGTGGAAAATTGCTCAAGGAATAATCGGAGCATGGATACTTACTATTCCTATGACAATGGTTGTTTCAGGATTATTATATTTATTTATAAGAGCAATCGTTTTTTAATTCCTTTTTGTTTAACATAGCTTTTTGTAATTTTGTAAAAAAAAACTGATGTATAAGTATATATTGCTAGTTCTTATACTGTTCCCTTATATTTTATTAGCACAAAAAAATATTAACGAAAAAATATCATTTCCAATGATTTCTGCTGCATATATGGTTCAAATACCTAGTGGCGATATATCTAAAAATTTTGGAGTTAACTCTAACATTGGTTTTTCTATTTCGTGGAAATTTAAAAGCAACTTATTATTAGAATTAAACCCAAACTTTATTTTTGGTAATAATTTAAAAGGCGATGCTGCAAGAATTTTCGATAGTATAAAAACTTCAAATGGGATGATAATCAATATGCATGGCGAATATGCAAAAGTTAGAACTTTTGAACGTGGCTATTTTATGGGGATGCGTGTAGGTTATATATATTCTTTAAAAAAGCCAAATCCAAATAGTGGCATTTTATTCTCACTGGGTGGAGGGATATTACAACATAAAATTCGAATTGAAAACGACGGAAATAACGTCCCTCAAGTTATTAACAAATATAAACTTGGTTATGATAAAATGCGATATGGCTTTAGTTTAACTCAATTTATTGGATATGTTTATTTCAGTAAATCGCAAATTACTAATTTTTATGTTGGAATAGAATTTTATCAGGCATGGACTAAAAGTGGAAGAAGTTGGGATTTTAATTTAATGAAAAGAGACAATAATAAATATTTAGATATGCTTCATTCTATAAAATTTGGTTGGATAATACCTATTTATTCCAAAGAACCTCAAGAATATTATTATTATTAAAGGCTCATGAAAATTGTATATTCATTTGTTATATATATTTATTGGCTTCTAATTTGGATTACTCATTTTTTTAACAAAAAAGCTAAATTATGGATTTATGGTAGAAAGAATTTCTGGTCCAAAGTAAAATTATTAACTATTCCTCAAAACAAAAAAGTTGTATTCATACATGTTTCATCGTTAGGCGAATTTGAACAAGGACGTCAATTAATTGAGGAAATCAAAAAGAATTTTTCGAATACTTATATAGTTTTAACTTTCTTTTCTCCTTCGGGCTACGAAATACGAAAAAATTATCAATTGGCAGATGCTATTTTATACTTACCTCTCGATACGAAAAGTAATGCAAAAAAATTTTATGATATATTTAGACCTAATTTAGTTGTATTCGTAAAATATGATTTTTGGTACCATTTTATTTTCGAAGCATATAAAAGATACGTTCCTATTTATTTGATTTCAGCTGTTTTTAAAAAGCAAGATGTTTTTTTCAAATGGTATGGTAGATTTTTTAACGAAATACTAAAATTGTTTACTAAAATTTATACACAAGACGAACATTCCAAGTTTTTGTTAGAAAAAAATAATATAAATGCTGTTATCGCAGGAGATACACGTTGTGATAGGGTTATAGAAATATCAAAAACAGCATCAGTTCCACATGAAATAGAAGATTTAATAAAAGACAGAAAAGTTGTTGTTGCTGGAAGTGTCTGGTTAAATGACATTAAAGTTATAAAAAATGTCATCAGACAACATAATCAAATATTTTGGATATTAGTTCCTCACGATATTAGTATTTGTAATATTAACAGAATAATTCACGAATTAAAAATTTCTGCAATTAAGTATAGTGAATTAAAATCTAATGATTCTGAAATGTATTATACTAATGTTTTAATAATAGATAATGTAGGAATGCTTTCATCTTTGTATAAAATAGCACATGTGGCTTATATTGGTGGTGGATTTAATAAAGGTATTCACAATATTCTTGAACCTACTGTTTTTGGTATCCCAGTAATTTTCGGAAAAAAATATCACAAGTTTAACGAAGCTATTGATATGATACAAATAAATGCAGCATTTTTCATAGAAAACGAAAACGATGCTAATAAAATTTTTAACGAATTGTTGAATAACAACAGTTACAGGGAAATAGCAGGAATTAAAGCAAAAAAATATATAGAATCAAAAGCAGGAGCAACAAAACATATTATAAACGACCTTAATAAATTTCTTTCTTAATCTTTTTGTAAAAAAGC
>JBBIKO010000037.1:0-4008 GCA_037445415.1 Bacteroidota bacterium | reverse complement strand
TTTAGGCAAATCATCAGGTAGTTTAGTCAACCCTTTTGAACTTAAATCAATTTCATTACCACCACTCAATATAAGTTTAATACCTTCTTCTGGTTCAGTTATTTTCCCAATTATACTTATTTCAGGGATTGCAAGCAACTTGTTTAAATGTTCCAACGAAGCAGTAAAAAGTAATTCATAATCTTCGCCACCATGAAGTGCAGCAGTTTCTGGCGACATATTAAATTCTTCTGCTGTTATTACACTAACAGGGTCTATTGGAATTTTATGCGAATATATTTTTGCTCCTTTGTTAGATTGTTTACAGATGTGATTTATTTCTGAGCTTAATCCATCGGAAATGTCAATCATAGCACTTGGAATTATTTGAGCCTCTTGTAACATTTTTATTATATCTATTCGCGGCTCTGGTTTTAGTTGTCTTTCGAGCAAATATTCCTTTGTACTAAAATCGGGTTGAAAATCTTTAATCTCAGCAAATAAGCGTTTTTCTCTTTCCAATAACTGAAGTCCTAAATACGAAGCTCCTAAATTTCCTGTAACACAAATTAAATCGTTTACTTTTGCTCCTTTCCTATAACAAACTTCGTGAGGTAAAACTTCGCCTATTGCTGTTATTGAAATAATCAAGCCACTGAAACTACTTGAAGTATCACCTCCTATTAGTTCAACATTGTATTTTTCGCAGGCAGCTAAAATACCACTATATAAAGTATCTATTGATTCAACAGAAAACTTTGCTGAAAAAGCTATTGAAACTGTTATTTGTTTTGGAATACCATTCATGGCAGCAATGTCAGACAAATTTACTGCTACTGCTTTATAACCTAAATGTTTTAAAGGTGTGTAAATCAAATTAAAGTGAATACCTTCAACAAGTACATCAGTTGTTACTAATGTATATTTTTCGGGATGTAGTTTTAAAACAGCTGCATCATCGCCAATACCTAATATAGTCTCCTTATGAAATTTTTTAAAATTTGAAGTAATCCTCTCAATAAGTTTAAATTCGCCTAATTCAGAAATAGGAGTAATATTTTTTTCCATATTTATATATAATTAAAATGAAGCTATTATTTTAAAATTCAATCTTCTTGATGTCAAATAATTTGGCACAGCATATTCGTGTCCTCTAATATCGCTTACCCACTGGTAAGAAACGGTATTATTTACATCTAACAGATTAAATATTTCAATGCCTATCCATAATTTTTCAAAATGTTTAAGTAGTCCTTCGTTTAGTACTTTATCGGGCGATTTAATGATTTTTGCAAAGCCAATATCTACTCTTCTGTACGGTGGCATTCGAAAAACTGCCTTGTAACGCTCCGATTTTGGTGGACCAAAAGGCAAACCACTACCAAATAATAAACTTAATTGCATAGTATATGTTGGATCCATTGGTAAATAGTCTTGAAAGAATAAGCCAACATTTACTAATTGATCGGTAGGGCGAGGAATATAACCCGGGTCTATTTTTACTAACTTTCCATTTAAATTTTTGTAATAATAATCGTCAATTAAATCTTCCTTAGTTTTTAGAATAGATAAACTTGCCCACGATTCAACACCTGTAACAAATTCACCATGAATTTTCATATCAATTCCAACAGCATAACCATTTGCATTATTTTTTCCTAAATATTGAATTCTAATATTGTCTATTTGGTAAGGAATTAAATTTGAATATTTTTTGTAATAAATCTCTGTTATATAACGAAATGGTCTATTCCATGCAATAAAAGTGTAATCGCTACCTAATACAAAATGAATAGATTTCTGCGAAATTAATTGGTTTGAAATATTACCAGATGGTGTTCTTATTTCCTTATACGAAGGAGGTTGATAATAATATCCTGTTGCAAACTTATAAATAACTTGATTTTTTTCAATAAATGGTTTGTAAAATAAGGATAATCTTGGGCTTACCAAAAATTGATTTGTATAAGTAGTGTATGTGTTTCTAAGACCAATAGTATAAGAAAGTTCGTTTTTTTCAAGGGTGATTGTATTTGAATATTGTAAAAACAAACTTGATCGTTGTTGCTCAAAATAATTTTTTCCATATATTAATGAATAAATTCCAACAGTTGAATCGTTATAAGGTAAAGAATAACCTGCCGAATCGAGCATTATCCATTCGTGTAAATTATCTTTTGTTTTTTCGTTTTGAATATTTGCACCCCATTCTATTTTAGAGTTTTCGTTAATGTTATGCTTACCAATATGTTGAAGAGAAATTACATACGAAGTGAGGTAGTTCCGTGCATGATTTAAAAAAGTTCCTATACCAATATTCATAAGGCTATCTCCAAGAGTATTAGAACCTAATTGCTTATCTAGTTCATTTAAAAAATACTGTCCTAAAATATCGAATTTTTCGGTTTCTTTTGTATAATAAGCTGACATTGTAAAATTTAGTTTGGTATTGTTTGTTGATCTATGTTTTAATGTAATAGCTCCCATCGAAGTTGTATATTTATCTTTTTCTTGCCCATCGAAATAAATTTTAAGTTTAAGAGCTTCATCAACTGTGCCAAAAGAAGTTTCGCGTGTTTCGGGAATAAAACGATAGTGGTTTTGAGCAATATTTCCTAAAAAACTTAATTCAGACTTTTCGGTAATTTCGTAGGTTATATATGTTTGAAAATCGAAAAAACGTGGTTTATAGTCTCCTTTTGTATCAAGCGAATTTAATAGGTATTGCGAGGTTTTGTATCGAAAACCACTTATATGAGTAAATCTATAATTTTTGTTACAATTTTCAATCGTTATATTTGTGCCTAATAAGCTTCCCATAAAATGAACAGCGTTTTTATTTGGTCTTTTGTATTCAATATCCAGTACAGACGACATTTTATCGCCATAGTTTGCATTAAAGCCACCTGCTGAAAAATAAATTTTGGAAACCATGTCGGTATTTACAAAGCTTAATCCTTCTTGTTGTCCACTTCGTATAAGAGTAGGTCTGAATATTTCAATATTATTAACATATACAAGATTTTCATCGTAATTGCCACCCCTAACTGAATATTGACTACTTAATTCGTTAGTTTTAGATACTCCTGGCATTGATTTAAGAGTTGCTTCTATTCCACCTGAGGCATCGGGGATGATGTTTACTAATTTGGGGTTTAATTTCTCAATATTTTCTTTTGTTTCAATTTTTTCTGTAATTGTTATTGTAGGTATTTCTTTTATTTTTTTTCTCAAGTAAATGTTTACAAATGAATTTGAAGATAAATTTATGCTTACAATAGTATCTGCATATTCTATATGCGAAATATAAAGATTAATTATTGATATATCTTTTATTTTTAATTCAAATTCACCTTTATTGTTAGTTGTTGTTCCAAAATTTTTTAACTCTTTTACTAAAATATTAACAGATTCGATTGGTTCGTTTTTTATGCTGAGTACAATTCCTTTTAAAACATAGGTTTGCGAAAATACTATTACATTAGTTAGTATATAAATTAGTGTAAACAGCCATTTCATTACGAAGCATTTACATACAAAAACGAAGATGTGTTTTTTTTTATTATAAACCTATAATTTGCTTTCCTTGTTCGAACACAATATCGCGAGGTATTCCTGCATAAGCAATTTTATTTAAACTTTTTTGAAGCATAGGATTAAGAACCGCCAAATTTTCAATCATTTCTTTTGCCTTTGAATAATTACCATCTCCTTGTATTATTAGTATCTCGCTTCCTAAATCTGAAACAGCTTTGCGCATGTTTTCAAAATTAACAGTATATTTTCCAGTTTTTTCATTGTATGTAAATGCTTGTTTGTTTAAAAGATAGTTAAATTCAATCATGTTTGCTTTGCCATGTGCGCTTGCTGCTCCAAAACGTATAGAACGAAAAATACTTGCTAAAAATGTAACGTAATTATCTAATATATCTTCCTTTTGCAAATATTTGTTATCGTATAACCAAGTTGCTATATATAAGCCTAAAATATCAGCTTTAGTTTCTTCTATGGTTGTATTTGTTTCTTTAA
>JBBIKO010000036.1:8924-11713 GCA_037445415.1 Bacteroidota bacterium | reverse complement strand
TTTGAATAATGCGAAACAAATTTTTGCAAAAAGTGATGAAGTCGTGATAAACTACTAAAACTTGTAGTTTTAACAAACAAAATACTCAGCAATATATTGTTAATAAATAAGTTATTTGATTTTTAGGGACAACTGTTGTGAGGGGAAACTATGAAATTTAGATAAAATTTACTATGAAATCCCTTTTCAACCGTGTAAAAGAACTTTATTGCTGTATGATGGATAGTAAAAAATTATTCTTCGTATAATACTTTCGAATATTGGTCGAGAGAACCAATAATTCTGAATTCTGTTCTCCGATTTTTTTGTCTTCCTTCGGGATTATCTGAACCATCTGTATTGGTATTTGGTGCAATAGGTTTCGATTCTCCATAACCTTTAGCTACTAACCTCTCTTTATTTATACCTTTGCTTATAAGATATTTTACAACGCTTTCGGCTCGTTTTTGTGATAATTTCACATTATATTCATCAGAACTAATATTATCTGTGTGTGATGAAATTTCTACAATTATACGAGGGTTTTCCATCATTATTTTGTAAACAGTATTGTCAAGTATAAACTTTGATGAATCAGTTAAATTCCATTTAGCATATTCGTAATAAATATTTTTTATAACAATAGGTTCAAGTGGAACAACATTAATGTATATAGCATCGGCACGCAAAGTATCAGATTGCGTTATATGTTGAGTAGAAATACTAAGTTCTTTATTAAAATAGCCATAATTATCGATTACAACTTTATAATTTTTTTTAGGTTCTAAGTTAAAGTAAAATTCGCCAACTTCGTTTGTTGTCGTTGATTTAATAAAAACACGGTCATTATCGGATACAACGTATAAATCAATTTTCTTATTAGGTAAAGGGTTTACTTTTTCAGTTTCAGCATCAAGTTCTTCAATAAAATATTTATCTACAATTTGTTTTTCGAGTTGTTCGTATAAACTACTGTCTTTTATAGCATACACTTTACCTATTAGGGAAATATGAATATAATCGGCCCAACGATATTCGAAAATATCATCGCAGCAAGTTTCGTGCAAAAGCGGTATAATTCCTTTTCTGTTTGAGACAAAGAATCCGCCTTCACGACTTTTTGAAATAACGAAATATAAATCGTCAGCACATGAATTTATCGAAAAACCGACATTTTCAGGTGTTGTAAATTGACTTAATTCACCTTGAGCTTTATAAATATCAAGTCCACCAATGGAGGGCCAACCATCAGAACTAAAGTATAGT
Source organism: Bacteroidota bacterium (assembly GCA_037445415.1). Taxonomy (GTDB): domain Bacteria; phylum Bacteroidota; class Bacteroidia; order Bacteroidales; family GWA2-32-17; genus Ch61. The sequence continues at coordinate 10,468 of JBBIKO010000036.1, read as the reverse complement.
GTTCGTGTATCAATGTAATAAAAAGGGGTAATTTCATTGCCAAATGTGTTTATTTTACTACCTAAATTTTTTGGTGCTTTGAATTCATTTCTTTTTTGATTGTAAATAGAATACCAAATATCAAGTCCACCTTTACCGCCTGGGCGGTCGCTTACAAAATATAATATCTCGTTTTGTGTTTTAGAGTCAATACCAATAGTTGGCTGTGTTGATGTATATTCTGGGTCGTTTATTTGTGGATTTAGTTTAACTGGCTCTGTCCATTGCCCTTCAACTTTTTCGCTTAAATATATAGCACCTATTGCCAGACGGGTTTAAAGCTGGGTTTAACACATTAGTATTAGGTTCGTTAAAGGGTCCTTCAAAAAGTCCATCGCTAAACCATTTTTCACCTTTTTTGCGAGCTATATATAATTGACGGCTTGGAAATATAGTATCATTATATAAATTTATGTAAAAGAGTTTATCAGTTTTTAAGGACGAATAAAGCATTGAATTACCAGTTATTGGAAATGGTGATGCTTCGGCATGTGCTTTGTTTATTGAAGTGTCCAGATGCAAAATAAAAACATTAAGTGGATTGTCTTTTAATTTTAATGCTAAATTACATCCATCTATTTCATTTTTTACCTTCTTTTTATATTGTTCTTGCAACTTTGAGCCTTTAATCATTTTCGAAAAAAGATTGAAATCTTCTTTTGCATTGTTGTAATCACCTTGCTTTTTTTTCGTAAGCCCTCTGTAAAAAAGAGCTTCAACAAAGGCTTCTTTATCTGTTTCGAAGGCTTCGTTAAAGTATTGCTGTGCGACTGGATAATTTCTTGCGGCAAGATGTAGTTCTCCTAATTTATACTTTATTTCGGCTTTTGTTGGATTTTTTTTGTTAATATCTTCGTAATATTCAATAGCTGAATATATATCACCTGCTTTTTCAGTTTTTTTTGCAATGTTTTTTATTTGCCATGGATTTAAATACTTCATGGTTTCAGATGGCTGTGCCGAAATTATTTTTGATAGTATTAAAATATAAACGATTAAATACGGTCGCATGGTATAGTAATTTTTTTTGGTATTGTACTTTTTGAAGTATAAATAACTGAAACTTCAAAAGCTCCTCTTTTTTGTGTTGCATTGGCAAGTTCGCTGGTATTTATATCGTAGCTAAAACCCAATTGCCAATGTTTAATTTGAGTGCCTATCATTAAAATACTTGCATCGAATGCTGTTGAGAAATCGTTGCGAAAAAAAATACCGGCAAAAAACTTTTTAAACATCAATGTTTGATTTTGTATGTTAAAACCAAATTCCATTCCTGTAATTAAATCTGTAGCTTTGCGTTGTTGCATTTGGAATACTCGAGGTGTAAAGTAAAACGATTGGATTGGAATCATAACTTCACCATGCAAGATATATCGAAGTCCTAATCTGTGATTATTGTCGTTAAAACTTTCATTAGGAAAAATAATGTGAAAAGCAGAAATACCAACTTGTGGATGGAAGTACCTCATACGTTTATCCCATGCAATTCCTACGTTAAAATCGGG
>JBBIKO010000036.1:0-8870 GCA_037445415.1 Bacteroidota bacterium | reverse complement strand
TGTTTAGTTGAGAATTGAAATACCCTGTTGTCATATCAAACTGATTAGGAAAAGTAATATCATCTAACGAATATTTTTTAAAAACAATTCCTCCCTGAATACCAAAATGCCAATTACTTTGTTGAATTTTTTTGTGATATGCCAAGGATAAAAACAATTTATTAACAGTTAAACCTACTGGTCCTGATTTATCGTTTATTATGTTTATAGCATAACTTAGTTGTTCGGTATAAATGTACCATTGATGTTCGTACGAAACAGCAATAGTTCTATATGGAATAGATAACGATTTCCACTGATTGCGGTAGTTGTTTACAAATCGCCAATCGGCTTCAACATTTCCTGCATTTGCTGGATTAAGAGTGGTAGGAGAAAAAAAATATTGTGAAAAATGAATATCTTGAGAGTGAACTATTATAGTAATAAATACAAATATTATGAAAAAATAAATCTTCATTTAAGAAAGTTTAATATTTTTTTTCAAACTTAATATAAGTTTTTAAACTTTACAAATTTTTGTTGAGTAAACCAGTTTATTAAATTGATTGAAATGTGCTCTTTTTAAATAGAATTACGTGATATATGTTTTTCAAAATAGTTAATAAGTTCGTGTGCAGAGATTTTGTATCCCAGATAATCTAAAATCCATAATGCAGAATTGTTATTTAGCTTAGAAATTATTGTTTTTATTTTGAGCTTTTTTTTGATAACATCAGTAATTTTTGTTTCTGAAATACCTTTTTCGTGCAATTTAATAATTATTTCGTCGTTTATTGTTGACATTTCTATTATAACACGTCTCCACCAGTTGTATGTTCTTTCATTATTGAAAAAAATAAATTTTTTAATTTGTATTGTTCTGTACGACGAAGCGTAGTATTCGAAAGTGTTTTCGACTTGAAGATGTGTGTAGCCTATTTCTACAACAGGCTTTCTACTTTCAAAACTTAAATTGGCAATTTTATTAATTAACTTACATAATTCATTGTGAAAAAAGAGATATGCTTCAGAATTGTTTTTTTGAATTTCTGTTTGTTCAACTGATGTGTTTTGATTTTCTTTTTTTAATCTTTCTTCATTGCTTAAAGCTTCGTTGTAAAAATGTTTTTTCATAAATTACAAAATAATTCCTTTAAACGATTCGTGAATTCCTTTATGTATTTCGTACCAAAATTCAAAAGCAGCTTCATGTTTATTTATGCTAAAACGCTCGTACCAATAGTTTAGTTCAAGAGTTTCGCATTTTTCTTGAAATTTTTTGTTAATGAAGGTATGAATTAAATCTATGTTACGTTCTGATTCCCAGAAAATAGACGAATTACGGCTATTTATCCATGCAGCAATATTGCGAATAGAATCTTGGTATTCGTATTTTTTGCTATAAATTTTTCCTATGATTTCAGGTATCATTTCTTCTGCCCAAGCTCTGTGAAAGCGGCAAAATCCCATATTATCTAACATAAGTTCTTTTATAAAGCGTTGAGCATTTTCTTTTCCGAGTTTTCGTGGTTCAATAAAATCTTTACCGTAGTACATATAATATTTTCCCATTATTGGCATGGGCGATAGTGTTCCAGGTGTCCAATATTGATTAGGCACCATCCAACCTTTTCTACGAAAAGCATTATAAACAAATTTATCTATTATACGTCGTCCTCTGTCGTATGAAAGTTTATGAGCTAAAATTCTTGCGCCATCGCTCAAATCGAGCATTTCATAATTTTTGTTAATAATATTGTTAAGAATTTTTACAGCTATTTCTGCGTTATGCATAGAGTCGTTAATAATGTCGAAATTTTGAACATCAAATTTAGGTTTAGATTTTAATCCAATTTCTTGAGGTTTAATTAGTCCGTCGTTCACACATTCCATTATCCAAGATAGCACTCCACCAATTGAAATAGCATCAAAACCAAGTGTATCGGCATGATGATTTATTAATTCAGCAGCTCTTTGGTCGAACACTCCTATAAGTGGTCCCATTGTTTGATACGGCTCATAATCTTTCTTGTATTTGCCATGCATTTTTTTACAAACAGCTACACAAGGTTCACCACAATTTTTAAACTGTTTTGTTTTTATTGTTTCTTCGTTAAATTGTTTTAAATAATGGTTTAAAATAAAATTATGGTGTAGTTCTTTTCTGTCGTTTTCGCTCCAATATATGGTTTTGTAATTAAATGCCAAAATATTTCCGCCTATTGTGGCATAATTGACGCCAAAAGTTCCTCCTGTTTCAAAATTATCGTCGAAACGATACTTTGTTGTGGCTTCAACATCTTTAGCTGCTAACTTCTTGTTGTATTTATCTTCGAACCAAGAGTCGGCAACTTTTCTGTCTCTAAAGTCTTCATCAATATATGTTCCACCATAAATAATTGATGCTATGCCATGATTTTGTAATAGCTTACTCCCAAAGCCTCCTCTTCCAGCCCAAGTATCAACAAAGGTTATTTCGCCATTTTTTATTGGTGCAGACCCGATAGCGCCAAAATCTGTAACTAAAGAGGATGGTCCAGTTGCTAATATACGTGGTTCATTTTCGTAGCGGTATCCAAATTTTGAATACGTATAGTCCATTAGCGAATAAATGCCTTTTCGTCCGCTTTCCCAAATAGAATGTATATCTACAGGCTTCAATTCAACATGTATTTCTTCGCCATGATTTCTGTTTAAGTAAAGAATAGAAGGTGTTTTAGCTGTTCCAACGATTGAAATCATGTTTATACCTAAGTTGTCGAATACTAATGCAGCGCCGCCCATTGATGATATGAAAAATCCAGCCCATGCTGGAGAAAATCCAGTGAAGATTAAACGATTTGAACCTGGAAGAATAGAGCCTGCAAGCACACCTGTGCCAATTGTTAAGGCATTATGTTGAGAGGATAAGTGAAAACCAATGTCAACAGGTCCAAAATACTTTCCAAAAGGGAAACGTATTATCTTGTAAAAACCGTTTGAAGCATCAATCATTAAAACACGAATAGAACTTTCCATAAAGCAGTTTTTTGCAAAATTATATGGAATTTTAAATATATATATACATAGTGTGGTAAATGTTTAAAAATAAATTTTGATAGATAAAATTTATTTTTTGTCGAAAATTATTTGTAGTAACAAATATATGCTGTTTCTCTTTCTACTTCAACTTCGAATTTTACATTGGCTGGAACTTTAAATGATTGTCCTTTTTGATATAATTGTTTTTCATTACCAGGTACGGTAACAAACATATTACCTTCAATAATTTGCATAACTTCTTCGCTAGTAGTTCCGAATTCGTATTTGCCAGGTTCCATAACACCAACGGTTGCTAAACCATTTTCGCAAACCATTGCTAACGACTTTACTTTTCCGTCGAAATATTCATTAACTTTTACCATAAAAATATTTTTTGCAAAAAAATTAAAAATTTTTGGTTTTTGCAATGAGTTTTCTTATTCGAATTAGAACCACCATGCTAAGTTTATGAAAAAATTATTTTCTATGTAATCGGTTTTATCGTTTTTAGGCTTATTATCGAAATATGAATAAGGACTTGATTTTAGAGCTAATAAATACCGTAGCGATAAATGAAATTTTTGCACTGCGAAAATTACTTGTGTTCCTGTTCGAAAGTTACAAACATCTAATGAGTTGTGTATAACATAAGCATTTTGTTCAACATAGTTAGAAATTTTGCCGAAGGTTAAGAATTGTTCTAACCAAAGTTTATTAAAAAGTTTGAAACCAATTTTTTTATCGAAAATTAAGTTGTGTTTTGTATGTTTAAATTGTATTGACGCAGAGGTTGTAAAGTATAAATTAAGATTTCCTTTTGGGAATAAAGTAAAATTATAATTAATTATTGGATGAATAACTCCATTAAGTTTTGAAATAGTTGTATTTATGTTTAAATCAGATTTTGAATACCTATTTCTAAAGGTTAATGAAACAGCGTAATCGTTTAATATCCTTTTTTCGCGATTTAAATAAACTTTTTGTTCATTTTTATTGAATCTAGAAAAAAGAGTTTCGTAATTGACTAAGATTAAATTAAATGCAGGAATTAAATATTTATTTTCTGATATTCTAAAAATATTGTTTAAATAAATTTGATGTTGGTACAACGAATAATGATCGTCTAAAATATCGTCTTCAATTAGAATTTCTTTTACATTATTCAAAATTACATTTCCATAACTAAAATTGGTTAATAAATTTTTGTGAAAAGTAAGCATAGTACCAAAAGCTGTATAGTTTATTGTTTTTATTTTATTGTTTTCTAACCATTTTAGGTTATTATTGTTAGCATTTTCAAGTAGTGTATTTTCGTTATTTAACATAGAAGATATGCTAGATTCAATATAGACATTTTTTATTTTTGGGTCTTGAATAAGTTTTGATTGTATTATATTTTTATGTGTTTTTATAAGATAGTTACTTTCTGATATTTGATTTGTATATAAATAGGAAAAATAAAGCAATTCTAAAAGTAAAGGATAGGTACTGTTAAATTTATAAGCTGCTTTAAGGTGTTTAATTGCTCTACTATAATTTTTCTTTGAATAATAAGCGTATCCTAATCTTATGCGAAGGTAAAAGTAATCAATTTGTTGATTTATAGCTTCTTCGCCAAAATTTATTAAACTATCCCAATTGGAATTCTGAAAATATTGATAGGTAATATTTTCAACTTGCTGAAAGGTTAAATTATTTTGACTACTTACTTTATTTAGACATAATAAAATTGTTATAAAAACGTATAAAAAATTTTTTATTGCCATATTAGTTCTAATTCTATAACTAAACCATTTTGAATTAGCTCGACATTTGTTGGGTAATTGTTATAATTTGCAGGATTAAAATTTACAAAGCTGATGAAATTATCGTATTGTTGTTTTTTATCATATAATTCAATGCGATATATTCTGTTTAAATTAGGAAAAGTAAAATGTGGGTTAATGATAAATGAAACAGGTAAATTATTTTGATATAAGTTATGTATTATTTGTGAAACGCCATTCAAGTATAAATTACCGAAATAATCGGTTACTTTATAAAAAAGATTTACAAATGGTGGATATGGAGGGAAAGGTAATTGTTTAACAGTAATTTTATTTAATAAACATTGTGTAGGACTTGATGGTAAGACTGATATATATCCTTGTTTTGTTATAGTATTTGTTCCATGTTGGTTAGAAACAGTTAAACTAACATCATAAATACCAGGAACAGGATATAAAATATTTGTAGGGTGTTGTTGATTTGAAGTTGAAGGAATAGCACCATGAAATGTCCATTGCCATGATGTAGGTGAGTTGAGCGATAAGTCGGTAAAATTAACAGACTGATTGGCTGTTATAGTAATAGTATTAGATGTAAAATTGGCAATAGGAGCTGTACCTGGATTAATTATTTTTATTATTTTTTTTTGTTCTAAATATGAAGAGCCACAAGCATTAACTGCAGTTAGAGAAACATCATATATGCCTGGTGATGTATAGATGTGAAAAGGATTTTGTAATGTAGATGTATAACCATCTCCAAAAGTCCAAAACCATGATGATGGTAAAATGCCTGAAATAATATGAGCGTGAAGAAATATAGTATCGTTAACATTTGCAATTGTATCAGAAACTTGAAACGAAATTTGTGGTTTTTTTACAACATAAATTAGCTTTTGCTCGCTATTCATTCCTCCATTGCCGTAAACAGTGAGTGTAACTTTATAAATACCTTCGTTGTTAAATATATGAACAGCATTTTTTCCATATTTTGGCTGAGTATTATCGCCAAAATCCCAGCAGTAAATTTCACCGTGAAGAGATAAATTTTCGAAAGATATTTGCGATGGAATTTCGCATTGGTTCAAGTATGAATAAGTAAATTCCGCGACAGGAACAGATTGCTGTTCCTTATTACACGAAATTATTAAAGAAAAAAAAACTATAATTAAAAACCTCATACTTTGGCTAAGACGTTTAAAGAAAATTTAAAGTTGCAAGCGTTACTTATTAGGGAAAAGGCCATGTAATTCGGCATTTATTTGGTCAATTATTTGTGCAAGATGCAAAGGGTTATTTGTAAAATCGTTGTTATCTACATCTACAATAAGTACTTTGCTTAAATTGTAACTCGATATCCAAGCTTCATATCGTTCATTGAGCTTTTTTAGATAATCCAAACGAATGTTTGCTTCGTACTCTCTACCTCGTTTTTGTATTTGTTCAACTAATTTTGGAACAGAAGCTTGAAGATATATTAAAAGATCAGGGGGTTGAACAAGTGACGACATTAAAGTGAATAGAGTAAAATAGGTTTCAAAATCTCTTGAAGACATTAAACCCATTGAATGAAGGTTTGGGGCAAAAATATAAGCATCTTCATATATGGTTCTGTCTTGTATAACTGTTTTTGGTGATTTTCTAATTTCTAAAATTTGACTGAATCTGCTATTTAAAAAGTAAATTTGTAAATTGAAAGACCAACGGTGCATATCTTCATAAAAATCGTTCAAATAAGGGTTATCATCTACTTCTTCATAATGTGCATCCCATTTGTAATGTTTAGCTAAAAGAGATGTTAATGTTGTTTTGCCAGAACCAATATTACCGGCAACAGCTATATGCATTCCCATGCTTAAAAAATTTTGAAATAAAAGTACTATCTTTTTTTTTTATTAACAAATTTTGTAATATCAATTGTACATCTTTTATTATTTTGATAAAAAGTAGTAATTTTACGTTTATTTTTCAAATCTTTTCTTATGAAGGTTTTAATTAGTGCTGTTTTATTTCATTTTGTTTTAGTTAGCTTCATGGCCATTAGTTACAGATGGAAACCCCGTTAATGTTAATTCGAATGTTACAGCAGGTGTATTTACAAATGGTACAGGGTTAAACACTCTGTCTTTTGGCACAAACGGTGCATCGTGCTCGGGTTGGACAACAAACACAACCCCCGATTTAGCAGATTATTTTCAAATTTATATTTCACCTAACGTTGGTTATAAAATATCTATTAATACTATTTCATTTGGCGAAAGACGCTCTTCCACTGGCGTTAGAGTTTATGAAGTCAGAGTTTCAAAAACGTCTAATTTTTCAACTTATAATACATTAGCAATACTTAATATTCCAGATAACGATTTAGAACGTGATGGAACTATTTCTGGATTAAATATAGTTGTAAATAGTGGCGAAACATTATATATTAGGTGGTATGGTTATCAGGCAGAAAGCAGTGCAGGAACATGGCGAATAAATGATAATACTCTTTCGCTCGATGGTTTAGTTACACCAGTTAATGTTAACGATAACGACAGTTATGCAAGTAATCCACCGCAACAAATACCATCTGATACAATTTCTTCAACAAGAATAACTAGTAGTTTGGCTAAAGCTATATTTAGTTTTACTTTGAACGATGCAGGAACATCTGATGGATTACCTACTAAAGTTTCTGTTATTTCAGTTAAAAACAACTTATCTAATAACTGGCAAAACATAATTGAAGGAGCATTCTTAAAACAAAATAATACAATTGTTTCGGCCACTTCTACAATTATCAATCAGAATAATATTAATTTTCAATTTAACGATGGGATACTCACAATACCAAATAATGGAAACGTTACATTAGACTTATTTGTATATTTAAAATCTTTGTCATTGATTGACCAAACTACAATTCAATGTTTTGTTGATGCATATTCGTTTGATTCGTACTTAACAGGTTCAGCTTTTGGCACATCATTTCAATCTGTTGTTTCTAATATTTTTACAATAGAAGTTGTTGCAACTAAAGTAAATATAATTGAAGAACCTTCGTTAGTTATGCCTGATATTGCTTTTAATCTTTCTGCAGAAGTTACGGATGTTAATGGTAACAGAGATTTAACTTATAGTGAAAATTTGAACGTTCAATTAATTTTAGGCAACGGACAATTACAATCTAGTATGGGATTATCTCAAGCTGTTTCAAATGGCATAGCTCAATGGAACGATTTGACTTATAGTATTGCTGAAATAATTCAATTATCGGTAAATGATAATTTGTCGTTGCTACAAGCAGATTATTCTAATTACATATATTGTATAAATCCACCGACAACTTTAATAGAGGATTTTAGTGACGGAAATTTTAATCAAAATCCTACATGGGTTGGAAGTATTGGCAGCTTTATAATAAATACAGAATATGAATTAGAGTTAAATACAGTTGTTACAGGTTCAGTAAATTATGCGTATTTATCAACACCTGTTAAACTTGTATATGATAGTATCGAATGGCAGGCTTGGATAAAATTAAATATAAGCCCTTCAAGTAATAATAATGTTAAATATTACTTAATTAGCAATCAGAGTGATTTGACCAAACCATTAAAGGGGTACTATATACAAATTGGTGAAGACGGTTCAAATGATGCTTTAAAGCTATATTATCAAGATAGTTTAACGTCAACGTTACTTGCAACAGCTTCATTGGGAAGTGTTGCAATAAATCCCAAAGTTCGTATAAAAGTTATAAGAAATAATTCTGGGACTTGGAAATTATTTGCAGATTATGTTGGGGGCTCTGCACTAGTACTTGAAAATACATTTAATAATACTAATTTTTATGATAGTTTGATATTTACAGGCGTTTTATGTAAATTCTCATCTTCTTATTCAAAAGGAAAATTTTTCTTTGATGATTTTTATGTTGGACCTGTTCAAGTTGATACACTACATCCCAATTTATTGGAAATTACAGTAGTTGATTCTTTAAATTTATCTATCTCGTTTACAGAAGGGATATCGTTAAGTACTGCACAAAATGTAAATAACTATGTTGTTAATAACAATATAGGTGTACCAATTTCTGCTACAAGAGACCCTATGAATGCA
>JBBIKO010000035.1:0-11748 GCA_037445415.1 Bacteroidota bacterium | reverse complement strand
GGCAATATGGGCAACACATCTGCTACAGGGGTAGCTTTTACACGTAATCCTGCAACAGGCGAAAATATATTTTATGGCGAATGGCTACCCAATGCACAAGGCGAAGATGTTGTAGCAGGTATTCGTACACCAAATCCTATTAACGAAGTTGGAAAAAACGAACAAAACAAACACCTTCCTTCATTAGAAAAAGCCATGCTAAAAGCATATAATGAACTACACAAAATACAGAAAAAACTCGAAAAGCATTATAAAGACATGCTCGACATAGAATTTACAATACAAGAAGGAAAACTTTATATGCTCCAATGTCGCGTGGGGAAGCGAAACGGACCTGCTGCTGTTAAAATATCTCTTGATATGCTAAAAGAAAAACTTATTACAAAAGAAGAAGCTGTGTTACGTGTTTCACCAAATCAATTAGACGAATTACTTCACCCAATTATTGATCCACAAGCCGAAATAACTGCAAAAAAAATTGGTAGTGGATTGCCTGCAGGACCTGGTGGAGCTTCTGGACAAATTGTATTTTCATCAAAAGATGCAGTTGAATGGACTAAAAAAGGTAAAAAAGTTATTCTTGTTCGCGAAGAAACAAATCCCGAAGATATTGATGGAATGCGTGCAGCAGAAGCTATTCTTACAGGTCGCGGTGGTATGACAAGCCATGCAGCTTTGGTTGCACGCGGATGGGGCAAATGCTGTGTGGTAGGTGCTGGAAACCTCATTATAGATATACACAAAAAACAAATGAGCGATAAAGAAGGAAGTATTTATAAAGAAGGTGAATGGATTACATTGAATGGCTCAAAAGGTAACGTTTACCTCGGTGAATTACCAATGAAAAAAGCTGTCGAAGAAAATCCAGAATTTGTTAAATTTATGAAATTATGCGATTCTATACGCAAGCTAAAAGTTAGAACAAATGCTGATACTCCTGAAGATGCTAAAAGAGCCAGAGCTTTCGGAGCAGAAGGAATAGGACTTTTCAGAACCGAACACATGTTTTATGGAAAAGGAAGCGAAAAACCACTATTTTTACTCAGAAAAATGATAGTTTCCAAAACAGAAAAAGAACGTCGTAAAGCACTCGATGAATTATTTAAATATGTTAAGGATGATGTTAAAGGAACACTAAAAGTTATGGACGGATTGCCTGTTACTTTTAGAACATTAGATCCACCTTTACATGAATTCGTTCCACACAGTAAAGAGGAAAGAGAAAAATTAGCAAAAAGTTTAAATATTGATATAGAAGAATTCAACAAACGTGCTGATTCTCTTCATGAAAATAACCCAATGATGGGTCATAGAGGTGTTCGATTAGGAATAACCTATCCTGAAATTACAGAAATGCAGGTACGTGCAATTTTCGAAGCAACTGCCGAATTGTTAAAAGAAAATTATAAACCTTTTCCTGAAATAATGATACCTGTTACGTCTGTACACACAGAACTACAGCATCAATACGAATTAATACAAAAAGTTTATAAAGAAGTTTGTAAAAAAATTAATCTTAACGAAATTCCACACCTTATTGGTACTATGATAGAAATTCCTCGTGCAGCTTTAACAGCAGATAAAATAGCACCATTTGCAGAATTCTTCTCATTTGGAACTAACGATTTAACTCAAATGACTTATGGTTTTTCACGCGACGATATTGGAACATTCTTACCAGAATATCTCGAAAAAAAACTCTTACCTGTAGATCCTTTCCAACAAATAGACCGTGATAGTGTTGGTGAACTCATGAAAATTGCATGCGAAAAAGGAAGAAAAACACGTAAAAAATTGAAACTTGGTATTTGTGGCGAACACGGAGGTGAACCAAATTCAATTGAATTTTGTCATACAATTGGTCTCGATTATGTAAGCTGTTCTCCTTTCAGAGTACCTATTGCACGATTAGCTACTGCACAAGCTGCGGCCAAAGATGCTGTAAAATATAAAAACACGAAAAAAACCAAATCTAAAACAAACAAAAATACAGATTACATAACAATAAATATTTAAATAAATTATAGAAAAGGGGCTATTTTAGCTCCTTTTTTCATATAATTAATTGTATAAATTGGATACCCTTTTGATATATTATTCAAACACTCCAATTACACATACACATTAAAATATTTTTAATTCTTTCATCAGGCAAAGACTATCCACAACCTAAAAATATTCTTTACATTGATTATCTTACATTTTAGTATAACAATAACATAAACAATCTAACTAATTCATAACCAATTATTCAAAGTAATAAAACCTGTTAAATATTAATAACATCCAAAATGAATATATTTTTGAAATATACGATATTGCAGGGAATTTATTATTAAAATAAACAATAAAGTCAGATAAAATTTACTACTTAAAAACAATTCATTGTATATCGTTCAATTTTAAAAAAGAATTTTGCAAAAACTCATAAAATTTATACTAACCAAATTCATTAGTTTGAAAATAATTTTGTGTAAAGTTTATTGGTTTCAGCTCTAATAAACTTATTTCATTTTAATGATACTTACACCACAATTTTCAACAAACCTGTTTCAAAATAAACAACTTATAACACAAAAAGTTACACATTTATGCCACAATTTCGACATTTAAATAATTCGACCATTTTTACTGGTGCATATTATACGCATAAAAAAATCTATAACGAAACTAAAGATAGGTTTGGTATAATTTTTACTTTTACAGCTATTGGAAAAGAAGGTGATCTTTTGTATTAAACTCAATGGTTTTTGAAAATAATTTTATTTTCGATTTTTTTATTGAAAAATGAAAATTTCGATAATAATGTAACTAAATGCAATGATATAGTTCACCTCTGTTCTTCTCAGGTTATTATCAACTTAAAGACATCACATGAACAAATCTAAAGGTAATGACGAGAAAAAAGTCGTTACAAACAAGGCGACAAAGACACAGAAAATGACAGACAAAATGGTTTGAGAATAAAAAAGACAATGAAAGAAGAAAGATTTAGTTTTTTTACCGACCCGCAAGAAAGAAAAAAGGAAATCCAACACACAATTGGCACATTGCCTTTTGCCCGACACACAAGCCAACGCTTCGCAAAAGTCAAAGAGCCAATTTTTTCCTTACCCGATTATTTTGTAACTTTATAGAAATTAATTATGTATAATAAATGTAATTAATAAAATCGCTTATGAAAACACTTAATTATTTATTGATGACTAAAGAGGTTGTAAAAATAATACGTTATTAGCCATGAAAAAGTTAATAATTTTCCAACTGCTACTATGTAGCAGTTGGTTTTGTTTAGGACAATCAATACCTTACGGGCAATCTAATGAAGTTTTATATTTCGATTTTCCGATAAACAGCAATTTATATTGGTCAGTATGCTATTATAAACCTATTAATTACAATGATAGTAGTGAGTTAATTTTTTATTTTCATGGCCAAGGTGGTAGTGGTTCAGACATTTACAGCCTACTCACAGATATTGCAGACAGAAGGGGGGCTATGCTAGTTGGTCCTACATCAGGTACAGCACCATGGTCTATAGCAAGAGTTTCTGATACTACATGGTTACCAACAACCTTAAAAAAATTGTATAAACATATTTTATCAAGAGAAAATAAAACATTTATTAATACACGCATTGTTGGATTTTCTGCAGGTGGTCAATGTGTAACACGTTATATGCTAATAAGACAAGGAATAAATGATTCTATTCCTATTTAAATGGCAATAAGTATAAATCCATATTTCTATACATTTCCTACTGATACTTTAGACGGATTGCATTATTCATATCCTTGGGGTATAGCTCAACACCCATTATATTATATGGGTAGTGTTTGTGATGAGCATATAAAAGGGTATTTTAATGAAAATTATACTGTATTAATTGGAACAGCCGATACAGTTAATTTAAATGACACTTGGTCTGTAATGCTTGCACAGGGAACAAATCGTTATGAAAGAGCAGTAAATTTCTACAATTTTTCACAGCAAGATGCAATAAATAGAGGAACATCACTACAATGGTATTATGCAGAAGTACCAAATGTAGGGCATGATGGTTATGCAATGATAAACACAAAAGCCAGTCCAACAGATACAGTTACAATTTGCGAACATTACCTTTTTGATATGCCATACCACGAACCTCAGAAATATCCACCAACCGCTGACTTTGATTATTCTATAAACGATACCACACAATGCGTTGAATTTAAAGCTGATTGTAAATGCTGGTGGCAAATTCAGCCGACAACTTATTCATGGGATTTTGGAAATGGAATTACTGCAACCGGTCAAAATGTGAGTATTGATTTATCAGAAAACGGACAATACAATGTACAACTTATTGCTTCAAATATTTATGGTTCAGATACTATTACAAAAAATATTGAAGTATTAGGATTACCCGTTGCAGACTTTTCTGTTTCTGATTCTATTTTAGTTCTACCCAATAATACTGTAACATTTTCATTTACCGGTCTGAACGCTGACAGTCTTTTTTGGGATTTTGGTGATGGTGCTTTTTCTAATCTATCAAACCCAGTTCATACCTATCAGGATATGGGTTTTTTTATGGTAACTCTTTATGTGTATAATCAAAATAGTTGTGTTGACAGCATTAATAAGATTATTGAAATTAGAAATTATAATTCAGTAACTTTGTTATCAAACCGGAAAAAAATAGTAATCTACCCAAATCCAACAACCGGACAAATCACAATAAAATCAGAAAAAGAAGCTATTGAAACTATTGAATTTTATAGTTGTACAGGAAATTTAGTAGATGATATAAAAATCAAAAATAATAGTTTCTCATATTTGTATATTTCGGATAACCTGAATGGTCTTTACTTTGTAAAAATAAAAACAAAAGAAAATGTATATATTGAGAAAATTATGTTTAAGTAGCAACCCACACAGCCAAGCACAATGGCAGGTCGCACCAGCCTACACTACGACCAAAACCTGCCATAGAGCTTGTCCGTTTTCCCTCGCTGACTTTGCCGACACTAAAAAACTAAATCTTTTAAAGACAGAGAAAAACAGAATGACTGTATTGAAAAATTATCTCAAACCATTGACAGACAAGAACGCCCAGTTTGTAACACGGGCTTAGCGTCATGCAAAACGAGATTTGTATTGATATGATAATAAGGTGTTTTGCACGAACGCCAAGCCCGATTCCGTTTGCAGATTTTTAGTTAGTTTTACTGGTCTTATAAATACAAGTACAAAAGTAAAATTGCAATATTCAAATAGGTTACTTTTTTTAATTATTTTTTTCTATTTTAAGATTAAAACACTAATTTTGCAAAAAAAACTATGAGCGAAGAAGTTCTATTTTGTATAGATTCGGCAAAAGAACAAATGGATAAAGTAATTAAGCATCTTGAATCGGAATTGCTAAAAATAAGAGCAGGAAAAGCATCGCCTATTATGTTAGACGGAATATTTGTTGATTATTATGGTACAAAAAGCCCCTTAAATCAAGTTGCAAATATTGCCGCACCAGATCCTCGAACAATTATTGTCCAACCATGGGACAAAAGTATATTAGAACAAATCGAAAAAGCCATTCTATCAAGCAATTTAGGTTTTAACCCTCAAAATAATGGTGAAATACTTCGAATAATTGTTCCACCATTAAGTGAAGAACGCAGAAAACAACTTGTAAAACAAGTTAAAAACGAAGGAGAAACTACAAAGATTGGAATAAGAAATGTAAGAAGAGACGCTAACGAAGAACTAAAAAAGTTAAAAAAAGAAGGTATATCGGAAGACGAAATAAAAGAAGGAGAAGAAAAAATACAAAAAATTACTGATCAATATATTGCAAAAATTGATGATATACTTACAAATAAAGAAAAAGAAATCCTTACAATTTAAAAAATAAAAATTTCATAGTATAAAAAAAATAATTTATATTTGAACACTAAAAAGTGTTCCTATGAGATATTTTTTTTCTTTACTTTTTGTTTTATTGATTACATTATCGTTTTATCATTGCAAAAAAGAAAATGTTTTCGAAGTAAAAGATTCATTATTTTTCACCGTTTTAGAAAAATCAATTATTTTTTCTGCTGATTCTACACAACCTTTTACATTTTTAAATGCACTTGATTCAAGTCATTTACAAATTCTAAAAAAAACATCTCGAAATATAAAAGCTTCAAACGATACTACAACATATTTATACAACAGATTATTAAAAACCATTAAACAAAGCACATACACAAGTATTGCAGCCACCGAAATAGGAATAAACCGTAACATAATTATTGTAAAAAGATTAGACAAAACCGGAAATCCATACGAAGTTTTTTTAAATCCTAAAATCACTCAACATTCTAATAGCAAAACAGTATTTCAAGAAATTTGTGCTACACTTCCAAATCAATATCCCTCTAATGTTGAAAGATATAATTTAATTTTTGTTGAATACTATACTTTAGATGGTAAGAAAAAAGTTGAAATGATAGAAAACGAAACTGCCTCATTTGTTCAACATGCAATAACTCATTTAGGTGGCGGTGTTTTACCATTAAGTCAAGATCCGTTTGCTTTTACTGGCAAAGAAATAGATTCCATACTTAATAAACCCGACTCTGTTCCAATGAGAATACTTTTAATTACAAACTATCAGGATTCGTTAATTTTACGTAAGCAAAGTATTGATGTAAGACCTGATTCGAATGATTTAGCATTAAAAACTTTAATCAAGAGAATGAAAAAATCATTAGACCAAACATCTGGGGTTGGTATTGCAGCACCACAAATTGGAATAAACCGAAATGTAATTTGGGTTAAAAGAATGGACAGACCAGGACAACCTTTTGAAGTTTACTTAAACCCTAAAATAGTAATGACTTCACAAAAAACAATACTTTTTAATGGCGATGGCTGCTTATCTATACCAGGAGTATCGGGAAGAACACGGCGTTACTCTGCTATAGGCATAGAATACGATTTATTAGACGGAACACACAAAAGCGAAGTAGTTCAAGGTACAACAATGACAAACTTCACATCTGTTATTTTCCAACATGAAATAGACCACTTAAATGGCATTTTATTTTTAGACAGAATTGAATAATAACTAAAAAACATATATTATGGGACTATTTGACAAATTAAGAGGTGAGTTTATAGATATTATTGAATGGCTCGACCCTACAAATGATACTATGGTTTATCGTTTTGAGCGTTATCAGAACGAAATAAAAAATGGAGCAAAACTTACGGTTCGCGAATCGCAAGTTGCTGTATTTATTAACGAAGGACAAATTGCAGATATTTTTCAACCAGGTATGTACACACTTACTACCGAAAACTTACCCATTTTAGCTACTTTAAAAGGTTGGAAGTATGGATTTAACAGTCCTTTTAAGGCAGAAGTATATTTTTTAAATACAAAAAATTTTACAGATTTAAAATGGGGGACTCCAAACCCAATTATGCTTCGAGATCCAGAATTTGGTCCTATAAGACTCAGGTCATTTGGTAGTTATGCAATGCGTATTAAAGAACCTGCAACATTTATAAAAGAAATTGTAGGTACCGATGGAAATTTTACAACTGAAAATATTATTGAACAACTAAAAAATATTGTTATCACACGTTTTACTGATGCCATAGGCGAGGCAAAAATACCAGTACTCGATATGGCTTCTAATTATAACGAATTGTCAAAATTTTTAGAAGACAAAATCAAGTCCGACTTTTTGAAATATGGCATAGAATTGACAATATTTTTAATTGGCAATATTTCGCTACCACCAAATGTAGAAGAGGCCCTCGATAAACGCTCTAGTATGGGTATAATTGGAGATTTAAGTAAGTATACTCAATATCAGGCAGCAGATTCGATGACAAAAGCTGCCGAAAACGAATCAGGAGCAGCAGGAGCAGGTATTGGAATGGGCATGGGCTTTGCAATGGCAAATCAAATGATGAATGCTATAAACAATCAACAACAAACACAGCAAAGCCATCAAACACCTCCCCCTGTGCCCCCACAATTACAATTTTATGCTGTAATAAATGGACAACAAGCAGGACCATACGATCTAAACACTTTAAAAACCTTAATCGTTCAAGGACAAATAACAAAACAAACTTTGGTATGGAGACAGGGAATGGCTACTTGGGAAACAGCCGAAAAAGTTGTTGAACTACAAAGCATATTTGGAGCAGCACCTCCACCCATACCACCTCAATTATAATAATTACAATTATGTCTGAAAACAAACATCTTTTATGTACTAGTTGCGGAGGCAAGTTAATATATCAGCCGGACTTATTGTTGTTAAACTGCATTCATTGCAACAGCAAAACCCTATTTGAAGCAAAACATAAAGAAATCAAATATTTTGACTTCGACTATGAAGCAAATGAACAGACAGTAAGCAAAGATTTAGTTCAATACATAAATTGTGTAGCATGTGGTGCTCAAATTGATTTTTCAACTTTTATTACAGATTCTTGTCCATTTTGTTCCAGCACAATAGCAAATAACAAATTATTAGAAAAACGAATTATTGTTCCTTTATCCATAATTCCATTTCTATTAACACGAAAACAAGCTTTTAATAATTTTCTGGAATGGCTAAAAAATCTTCGTTTTGCACCAATAAAATTAACGAAGTATGTCCGATTAGAAGAAAATTTTAAAGGTGTATATCTGCCATACTATTTAATTAACTATTCTGCAAAAGTTGAATATAAAGGGAAAGAAGAAGGAAAGCATGGAAGTAGTTATTCTGGTAAAAGTAAAGTAGAACTTAAGAATATTGCTCTATTAGCAACAAATGTTATCCCGCAATCATTTAAAGATAAAGTAAGTTGGAATTTTTTAAGGTTAGAGCCATGGAATAACATTTGGAAATTTGATAAATTAACATCATATCAAGTTGAATATACATTAGGATACACTGTTGAAACACCACAAATTTTATTAAAAAAGCTAGTTGAACAGTTAAAAAAAGAAAAAGATAAAATTTCTGATTAAACTAAGTTAGATGAATTAGTTGGAATTTACTTGAACAAAAAATTAAAAAGAATGAATATCAACAAATATTATATGAGGCTAATTTGCAATTAGATAATAATAAAGAAAATTTAGAAAATATTATTAATGAAACAACCGAAACTCTTACAGAAAATGATCATGATCAAATTATGTTTACTAAGTTAAAATATACTGACGAAAAAATTCAATATACAATGGCATTATTACCTGTCTGGATTTGTGCTTATAAATATAAAAACAAGATTTATCGTTTTTTAGTAAATGGGACAACAGGCGAAGTTGTTGGCGATAGACCCTATAGCAAACTTAAAATGACAATAGCGTGGATATATTCTATACTTCTTATATTTTCTTTGTTTTTTAGCTTTGCTGCCGAATATTACATAATGGCAGCAATAACATTAGCTATTGGTTTATTAGTGTCATACTTTATGCTAAAAAAATAATAGATGAAACAAGAAGAATTACTAACAACAAACCAATCAAAAGTTGCATGTAAACAATGTGGTGCAAAACTCGTTTATGCACCAGGAACTATAAATTTAAAATGCGAGTACTGTGGTGCCGAAAATGAAATTAACGTCGAGCCAACTATCATTGAGGAAATAGATTTTGAAAAGTTCATATCGGAGCAAACTAATACTATTGCTAAACACGAAATTTCAACTGTGCGGTGTAATTCATGTGGAGCTCAAACAACACTCGAAAAAAATATAGTTTCAGATTTATGTCCTTTTTGCGGAAGTATTTTAATTGTCAAAAACATTGAAATAAAGAATATTATTAAACCATGGTCAGTGCTTCCTTTTAAAATTGATGCAAAAAAAGCATTTAGTCAGTTCAAAATATGGCTAAGTAAATTATGGTTTGCACCTAACAATTTAAAGAAATACGCTACACAACAAGAAAAACTAAAAGGTTTATACATTCCATATTGGACTTTTGATAGCAATACAACAACTAAATACACTGGTCTGCGTGGCTACAACTATACTACTACAGTACCATATACAACTATCGTAAACGGCAAAACAGTAACTCGTACTCGTACAGTAGTTCGCACTCGATGGACACCTGTTAGCGGAACAGTATATTTAAATTTTGACGATGTATTAGTACTTGCAAGCAATTCACTACCTCAAAAATATACCGACAAATTGGAACCATGGGACCTAAACGATTTACAATCATTTGATGAAAGATTTTTAACAGGATTCAGAACAGAAACTTATAAGATAGATGTTAAACAGGGTTTTGAAATAGGTAAAGAAAAAATGAAGAATATTATTCATCAAGCTATTAAGCAGGACATAGGAGGCGATCATCAACAAATATTAACCATGAATGTTAATTTTGCTGGCGTTACTTTTAAACATATTTTATTACCGATATGGATAAGTGCATACAGATATAAAAACAAAGTATATAGGTTTATGGTTAATGGACAAACAGGAGAAGTACAAGGAGAACGTCCCTGGAGTTGGGTAAAAATAACATTAACAATTTTAATTACATTGATAATTACGGGAATTATTATTTATTTTGTTAACTAAAACAATTAATATTTTTATGTCTAAATTAAGCTATAATGTGCTGATAATTGGCTCTGGTGCACGCGAACACGCCCTTGCATGGAAAATTAAACAAAGTTCAAAATTAAACAAATTATTTGTTGCTCCTGGAAATGCTGGAACATTAGATATAGCTACAAATATCCCTATAAGTCCATTAGATTTTGAAGGTATAAAAAAAGCAATTATTGAAAATAAAATTCAAATGGTGATTGTTGGTCCTGAGGAACCAATAGTAAAAGGTATTACAGACTTTTTAATTTCACAACCCGAAACCCATAACTGCAAAATAGTTGCACCACTTTCTGAAGGAGCAAAATTAGAAGGTAGCAAGTCGTGGGCAAAGCAATTTATGCTGAAATACAATATCCCTACAGCAAAATATCACATTGTAACAAAACAAACGATTGATGAAGGAAAAGAATTTTTACAAACATTCAACCCACCTTATGTTTTAAAGGCAGATGGATTGGCTGCTGGAAAAGGAGTAATGATATTATGTGACTACAATGAAGCTTGCAAAGAATTAGAAAAAATGTTGGAAGGAAAATTTGGTGAAGCAAGTAAAACAGTTGTCATAGAGCAATTTATAAAAGGTATTGAATGCTCTTACTTTATTCTTACTGATAGCAAAAATTATATTATTTTACCAGAAGCTAAAGATTACAAAAGAATAGGCGAAGGTGATACAGGCCTTAATACAGGAGGGATGGGAGCTGTTTCGCCTGTACTTTTTATCACAGAAGAATTAAGAAAAAAAATTAACGAACTGATTGTACATAGAACAGTGTATGGTTTAATTCACGAAAATATCAATTATAAAGGATTTATTTTTATTGGACTACTGATCAGTAACAACGAACCTTATGTTATTGAATATAATGTTAGATTAGGTGACCCTGAAACAGAAGTAATTTTACCAAGAATAAAATCTGATATTTTAGAATTATTCGAAAATTTATTTAATAATTCTTTAAAAGATTATATATTAGAAATCGAACCCGATTATTCTGTTTCTGTTGTAGCTGCCTCAAAAGGCTATCCGCTTGAATATGAAAAACATAAAATTATTAGCGGATTATCTAATGTATCATCAACTGTTTTTCATGCTGGAACAATTATTCAAAATAATCAAATTGTTACTAA
>JBBIKO010000034.1:0-11920 GCA_037445415.1 Bacteroidota bacterium | reverse complement strand
TTCTGGCGTTTTTCAACAAACCTTTCGATATATATGTTCTGCCACTTGGCATGTAAGGTAGAATATTTACTGAATAACCCAATTTATCGAGCAATTGAATAGTTTTTATTCCTATATGCGAGTCTAAGAAATTCGTAAATTCGTCGTTATAGATAAAAGCTTCTTTGTTTGTAACGTTAGGTTTATGCTTTTTAGCGTAATTGCTTAATGTTTTTGTTGATAGTTGCGGTAATTGTCGTTTGACATCGAATTTAAGAAAATTTTTTATGACTTTAGAACTAAAAGTATTTTTAATAAAGAAGTTTGATAGTTGAGGGAAAAAACTTAGCCATTTGTATAGTTTAGGCATGTTTGCAATTAGTTTCGTTTGTAGAGTTATATAATTATTGTTGTAGTAATGTTGCAAAAATTCAGCTTTATATTTAGCCATGTCTATATTTGAAGGGCATTCTGTTTTACATGCTTTACACGATATACACAATTCTATTATTTCAAATAATTCATTAGAGTTAAAATATTGTTCAGATGAGCTTAATATTTCTCTAAGCATATTTGCACGTGCTCGTGTTGTTTTGGTTTCGTCTTTTGTTGCCATAAATGTAGGGCACATGTTTCCGCCTATAATTGCATTTTTTCGACAGTCGGCAGAACCATTACATTTTTCAACTGATAAAAGCCAATTTTTGTCAGGCAAGTATGAAAAATATGTTTGTTGGTTAAATTCATTATAATTATCATAATAACGTAAGTTCGAATCTATAGGTGGTGCATTTATTATTTTACCAGGGTTGAATATGTTTTTGCTATCGAATGTTTGTTTTATTTCTTTGAGCCAACTGTATATTTCATTTCCGAGCATAAATGGTATAAATTCGCTGCGTAGTTTGCCGTCTCCGTGTTCTCCGCTAAGCGAACCGCGATATTTTTTCACTATGTTTGCTGTGTTTTCGGCTATTATGCGAAATAATTTACGGTCACTTTTCGATTTAAGATTTAGTGCTGGCTTTAAATGTATTTCTCCACTACCAATGTGGGCATAAAAAACACATTCGAGGCCGTATTTATCGAACAAATTCATCATTTCTTTCGAAAAGTCTTTTAAGTATTCTGGATGTATGGCTGAGTCTTCGATAAAAGTAATAGGTTTCCTTTCGCCTTCCATATTGCTGAGTACTCCGAGCCCAGCTTTTCTTAAATTCCATATTTTTGTCGTATCTTTTCCTGTTATAATGGGGTAAGCATAACCAATATTGTTTTCTTGCAACTGTTTAATTAGATTATTTGCTTTTTGGTTAATTCTATCATAATTTTCTGCAACAAATTCAACTATAAGTATAGTTTTCGGGTTTCCGTTTACAAAGAAACTGTTTTCTTCTTGCTCTTTGTTTGTTCGTGCAAGTTTAATAATGATATCGTCAATTAGTTCAACAGATGTAGGTTTATGTTCTAGAGCAATTAAGTTAGCATCAAAAGTTTGAAAAAAGTCATTTAAATGAACACAAACTAATCCGCTGCAATCTGGTAATATAGGTGTTAATTTAAGTTTTGCTTCGGTAATAATCATAAGTGTACCTTCGCTTCCTGCTATTAGTTTCGATAAATTAAATAATTCATTTGAATTTGGGTTAAATGGCTGTTGTTGAGCCAATATATCAAGTGCATACCCCATATTGCGACGATGCAGCCTTTTATCTGGGTAGTTTTGCTCAATGATTTTTATGTTTTCTGGTTTTGATAAAATATTATAAATTTTACGATAAATAGAGCCTTCTATGTTTTCGTGACTAAGCTTTTTCTGAAATTGTAAGTAATCAAGTGGTTTTATGTGAAGAAATGTTCCATCAGATAAAAAACCTTTTAACTCTAAAATATGTTCGCGAGTGGTTTGGTATATTAAAGAATGTGCACCACAAGAGTTATTTCCTATCATTCCACCAATAGTACAGCGGTTTGATGTTGATGTTTCTGGTGCAAAAAAATATCCATAAGGTTTTAACTTTTTATTTAACTCATCGAGAACTATACCGGGTTGTACTATTACATATTGTTCTTTTGTGTTTATTTCAATAATCTGATTAAAATATTTAGAAAAATCTACAACAATTCCCTTACCAACAACCTGCCCAGACAATGAAGTTCCTGCACCTCTTGGAATTAGTGGGATATTGCATATAGAAGCTGCTTTTATAAGCTCTAATATTTCTTCAGTTTTTTTAGGATATGCTACTGCTACGGGAATTTCTCTATATACACTTGCATCGGTTGCATATAATAAGCGGTAAAAAAGAGTTGTATGTAGCTCGCCTTTAAAAATGTTTTTTACTTCTTCTATATTGTACATACACTAATCGAAAATTTTTCCAATAGGATATACATTTAACCAAGGATCGGCATATTCAGATTTATTGTAAAACCAGTTCAATATTTCGTAACTGCTAGCATTGGGATTTTTTTGTTTGAATTCGTTGAACTGTTCTTTTATTTGCATGTTTTCTAACATTTTTCGTGCTAATGGTTCCATTACATAGGGTTCTGAATATTCTTTTTGTTCGAATATACTATTAAAAAAGCCGTAAGCAAAAAGAGAAGCTGGTGCTTCGGGTTCAATTAAATGAACAAGTATTTTATAATTAAATTGATTAGTAGGTACTATTAGCGAACCTTTTTTTAAAATATATGTTGTAAAAAAAGTATCAATTGTATAAGATAATACTCTTTGACAACTTTCGTAAGGTGTGTTAGCAAGTTTAACATTTGAAAACTTATAAAAAACTGCTTTAACAATACTATCTTTATTTAAGCTTCTGTAAAAAATATTGTGTAAATGGAAATAGTGTATAAAAAAATCAGCCCATCCCAAAGGAATTACGTAATATTTTGGAATATTAATTGTTTTTGATGGAATAAAATTATCGAAAAGGGGAAGTAAATGATTCTTAGGTTTATTGCTATAAATATACCATTTGCCACCAGTCAAATCGCTTGTTGTTACTTGATATTCCATTCCTTTAAACTCAACCATTGTACTGTCATTAGCAACTTTATATGCAACAGTATATTTGTTAATAAAATTAATTTTTCGGGTTAGTTTTTGTATTTCTTCTTTTTCTTTTGATAGTATTAATAGTGTATTTTTAAGCATTTCGTATGTAGCAAAAACTCGTGTTTTATAATCCTTAAGCATATGAGTTTCTATAAGCAAGCAAGGACAATTAACTAAAGCTGAATAACCTTGAGATAAAGATGGTGGTGTTATCCAAGCCGATAATCCACTCTCAAAATCGAACCAATTTCTAAATGCAACATATCTGAACATTGGATAATTAGCTGAATCCATTTTACTATATAATTGAGGAAGAAAATTATTTTTTTGCCACTTAGTTATACAAGAATCCATATTACCATAAATTTCCATAGCGTAAGTGATTGGGTATTGATAGTCGGCACCATTGGTAGTATGGCAATCTATAAAAAAGTGAGGTTTCCATTTATGAAAAAATATTAAAAAATTCTGTATTTCAATTGACTGTGCTTTAATGTAGTCTCTGTTTAAATTTAAATTGCGAGTATTAGCACGCCAACCCATTTCAATAGGACCGTTTTGATTGATTCGGTTATATGGCGAAAAACGCTCATGCCCATCTACATTTAAAATAGGAATAAACAGTATTATATTATCATTAAGTATTTTGTTCATTTTTTTGTTTTCTAAAATATCTCTAATTAAGAGAAAACCTGCGTCTTTACCATCAGGTTCTCCTGCATGAATGCAAGCTTGAATAATAACTATATTTTTGCTAGATTTTTTTGCTTTGTCAGGGGTAAATTCTTTACCTGATGCAATTATCAGTAAAGGGATTTCGCGACCTTCATGACTTTTCCCGATACTAGTTAAATGAACAAACTTTGATTTTTTTTCTAATTCTTGACAAAAAAGCATAGTAGAATCGTAACGAGGTGTTCTTTTGAAATTGCTTAACTCGAAATATGTTTTCAACTTTTGACTAAACAACAAATTTAAAGTTATTATGTTAAAATATGCAATTATTATAAAAATCTTCATTTCAATAAACTTTTAAAAGCTCAACTTCGTAAATTATTATACTTCGTGGTGGAATGCAACTACCATCGCCTAATAATCCATGTGCAAGAGCAGGTGGTAGTGCCAAAATAGCTTTGTCGCCTTCTCGCATCATACGAATACCAATGTCTAAGCCCGATTCTATTTGCTCCTTGCCTACTACAAATGTTTTTGTGCCGTTCGAATCGCTCGAATAGCACAATTTATTGTTTTCTAATAAATATAATTTATAGTTAATGCTTACTGTTTTATTGTATTTTGCCGAATCGCCTTTACCTATATGTTCTATTTTGTACCAAATACCATTAAGTCCTACTTTTAAATCAAGATTTCTACGTTCGTTGTATCGAGCTATAACTAGCGAATCTTTATCTACTAATATTTCATTTACTTTGATTAAAGGTTCTTTATATGCTTTGATTTCTCCTTCACTTTTTGGTTTTGGTCGTTCTTGTTTACATGAATAGCCTGTTATGTATAATAATATTAATAATTTTATTATTAGCTTCATTGTTGTTGAAGATAACTTTTATACGATGGTAGAATTTTTTCAAATTTTTCAATAGTTTCTTCTAGTGATAAGTTATACTCTTCTCCACCTGCGGCATTTAAATGTCCACCACCGTGAAAATGTTTCATCATAATCTCGTTTGCAGGAATATTTCCTTTTGAACGTATAGAGATTTTTATGTAATTTTCGCGTTCTAAAAATAATGCCGCTACACGAATGCCTTTAATACTTAATGGATAATTAACAAGACCTTCGCTATCGCCTTTTTGAAAGCAAAATTCCTTTAGTTCTTCTTTGCTGAGGTAAATATATCCGGCTGACCATTCGCGAAGTATCTTCATTTTTTTGTATAGTGCGTATCCTAAAAATTGCAATCGCTTTTCCGTAAAACTTTCGAAAACATTTTGTTGAATCTGATCTTTATTTATTCCGTATGATAGTAATTTAGCTGCTGTTTCGAAAGTACGCGGACGAAAAGCATTAACATTAAAACTCAGTGTATCGGTTAAAATTCCTGTAAAAATACATGTTGCAATATTGTAATCAATAAGATTAGTCCAATTACAGCTTTCTATAAAATGATATAATAATTCGGCTGTTGAACTTACTTCTTGTTCAGAAATTATTATGTCGAAATAGGGTTCAGGATAGGGATGATGATCAATTATTACTTTAATTGCTTTTGAGTTTTCAACAAGTTTAAAAACGTTTTTAGCACGTGATTTTTCGTTAAAGTCTAATCCAATAATCAATTCGTAATTAGGAATTAATGTTAATAACTTATCTTGCCTATCAGATGCAATAACACTTTCGTTGTAAGATGGTAACCATTTTAAAAATTCGGGTACATCGTTTGGGAAAGTTACTAAGCAATTTTTTTTCATTTTCTTTAATAAAAGTGAAAACCCGAGTACACTCCCAACAGTATCGCCGTCGGGGTTTTCATGTCCAACAACCAAAATATTTTCAGATTTTAGAATAGTTTCTTTTAATTTTTCTATAGCAAGCTTCATTAAGTAAAACGTACTTTTAAAAAACAGGTAAAGGTATGAAATATTTTTTTATGCAATTATAGTTTTTGGAATAATAGTGTTTACATCAAATTTTTGCTCATGTGTCTGTATATAAAAAAATAAGTATAATGGTGAAATTTTAAATTTAATGAGCTTCAATTTTGCAATATCAAGAAAATCAAACACTACGCAATAGAAATTTTGGATAAATTATTTAGTATTTTCAATTATTTACAAGTTAGTATTTTTATGGTTTATTAACAATAGATATTTATGTTTAACTATTTTAATTATTGTCAATTTTGACTTATCAACTTGTGAAATATATTTGCAAAGAAGTTAGTGTTTTTTTATTTTTGAAAATTAAAAATTATTTATATTATGCCAGGTGATATAACTTTTACAATGATTAAGCCAGGTGCAGTTAAAAATGAACATATTGGCGAAATTTTAGCAATGATAAATCAGGCAGGTTTTCATATTGTTTCGTTAAAGATGATGCGTTTGTCTAAAGAAAGTGCATCAAAGTTTTATGCTGTTCACAAAGACAAGCCTTTTTTTGAGAGTTTAATTGATTTTATGTCTTCAGGTCCTATCGTAGCAGCAATTTTACAAAAAGAAAATTATCGAAAGTTAATAGGTGCTACCGATCCTGCAAAAGCAGAAGAAGGAACTATTCGAAAAAAGTTTGCTCAATCTATTCAAAAAAATGCTGTTCACGGTTCTGATAGCGATGAAACTGCACAGTGGGAATCTTCGTTTTTTTTCCCAGAAATAGAGCGTTTTTACAAAGAATATTAAAATTAATATGCAACAATCAATGACAGGCTTCTGTAATATCACAGAAGTCTTCAACAACAAGCGAATAGTTTTGGACATACGATGTTTAAATAGTAAGGCATTCGATTTAAGTATCAGGTTACCAATTTTATACAAGGAATTAGAGAACGATATTAGGCAGTTTGTTTCTAAATTATTGATACGTGGAAAAATAGACTTTTTGTGTACCGTAGAATTAATTGAATATAGTAGTAGTACAGTTTTAAATAAACCTATACTAAAACAATATTTTAAAGAATTTTTCGAAATAAAGCAGGAGCTTAATCTTAGTTCATATCATCCCGATTGGTTTTCTTTTTTAGTTGGTTTGCCGAATGTGATTCAAACAAAATCAGTTGAAATAACCGACGAAGAAAAACAATTTATTTTAAGTTTTGTTGAAAAAGCAATAAATAATGTAGTTTTATATAGAACTAACGAAGGAAATGTTTTAATAGCAGATATTTTAGAACGAATAGAACAAATAGAATATCTATTAAATGAAATTAAACTTCATGAACAACAACGCTTAGTGTTGCTTAAACAACGTATTTACAACAATTTAAAAGAGTTTTTGAATGATATTCAAATAGATAAAAATCGCTTAGAACAAGAGTTTATTTATTATATAGAAAAAATGGATATTACCGAAGAGCAAACTCGTATTTTATTACATTGCAATTTTTTTAAAGAGGTTGCTAAAAAAGAACACAATGCAGGAAAGAAATTGTCATTTATTGCACAGGAGCTTGGTAGAGAAATAAATACTCTTGGTTCTAAATCTCAAGATTTTAACATACAGCGAATAGTTGTTCAGATGAAAGATGAACTCGAAAAAGTAAAAGAACAATTGTTGAATTTATTATGACATGGACTTAGGTAAAGTTGTTATTATTTCAGCACCGTCTGGTTCAGGCAAAACAACACTCGTAAAGCATATTTTACAGACATTTCCAGAACTTGAATTTAGTGTATCTGCAACAAGTCGTGTTCCAAGGCCAAACTAACAAGAAGGGAAAGATTATTTTTTTCTAAGTATCGAAGAATTTAAACGTAAAATTGAACAAGGCGAATTTGTTGAGTATGAAGAAGTATATTCTGGTATTTTTTATGGTACGTTGAAATCGGAAATAGAGCGAATATGGCAAAAAGGAAAAGTTGTATTGTTCGATGTTGATGTAAAAGGAGGAATAAACTTAAAAAATATATTTAAACAAAAGGCTATTTCTGTTTTTATTAGTCCACCAGATCTGAATACTTTAGAACATAGACTAAAATTAAGAGGGACAGAAAGCTCTGACAGCTTAAAACAACGGATAGAAAAAGCTTCTTGCGAAATGACTTTTAAAAATTATTTTGATTATATTGTTGTTAACGATGTTTTAAACGAAGCAAAAAATGAAATAACAAAAATAATTTCCACCTTGATTAATATTTAAATAAATATGTCAATTAAAATATTGTCGGCATCGGCGGGCAGTGGTAAAACTTTTAACATTTCGATGTTTTATATTGATAGGGTATTGCAAAATCCTGAAAATTTTAAGAAAATACTTGCACTTACTTTTACTAATGCTGCCGTAAACGAAATGAAAAATAGAATTTTAGAAAAATTATATGAATTATCGGTAGGCAATAAAAAAGTAATTGACGAATATAAAAATTATATCAAAACAAAAAATGACGTTCAGCAACTAAATGATGATAATATTATTATAAAAAATGCTGATATAGCTTTAAAAACAATTATTTACAATTACCATTATTTTTCTGTTTTTACTATTGACAGTTTTTTACAAAAAATATTTGTTAATTGCTTAGTTGAACTAGATTTAAGAAAAAATTATAAATTAATTGTTGAAACAGATAACGTAATAGAAGAAGTAATTGACGAATTTTTAAATATTTATAATGTAGAAAAAGACGTACTAAATTGGATAAAAGAATTTGTTTTAAATATAATTTTTTCTCTGAAAAAAGTAAATTTAAAAAATGAATTTTTGCAATTAGCTCAGGAATTAAATAAAGAATTTTATTTTTTTCATAAAGATAAAATTGAAAATAAAGATTTAAAAATTTACAATGAAATTGTTCAGAATTTAAATATAAAACAAAAAAATTTTATTGATAAGATAAATAACATTTCGAAAGATTTTCGTTCTTTTTGTAGCAATAATGGTTTTAATTATAACGATTTTAAAGGAGGTGAAAAAGGAATTGGTAATATAATATTCAACAAATTCCATAACTTTAAAAAACTTAGTAAAATTGAAGAAATAAAAACCAAAACGTTAATCAATTTTTTAGATAGTGGTGAGTGGTTTAGTAAGTCAATTACTATAAGTAGTGATAAATTGCAATATTTGGAATTATTATACAACAATATAACACAATTATTTACAACTGAAGCCGAAAAATACGAAACTGCTCGCATTATAGAAGATAATATTTATAATATTGGACTAATTCATAAAGTTATTCAACTACTAACTTTACATAAAAACGAGAATTCTATTTTGTTCCTTTCAGATATTGCTCAGAAAATAAAAGATTTTGTTTCGGAAAATTACCTTTTTATATATGAAAAATTTGGCATAAAATACAATTACATACTAATTGATGAATTTCAAGATACATCAAAATTACAATATTATGTTATTAAACCTTTAATAGAAGAGAGTTTGTCGTCGAAAGAAAATGAGACAAATGTATTAATTGTAGGAGATGTTAAGCAAGCAATTTATCGGTGGCGAAATGGCGACTGGGAGTTGATGAGCAAAAAATTGCAAGAAGATTTTTTTAAATTGAATAAATATTCATTAGAAGTAAATTGGCGTTCGCATCCTAATATTGTAAATTTTAATAATTTGTTGATAAAACAATTAATAGAAAATGAAAATTATAAAAATATAGTAGGAAATAATTATGATGATTATTTTCAAAAATACTCTCAAAACAATTTATCAAATAAATTTCATGGATATGTAAAAGTTATATTAGATGAAATAAACAAAGAAAATGAACAGGATGCTTTAGAAGTCGAGGAAAATTGGTTAATACATGAAGTAAAACAGCTTGTAAATAACAATTATCGGAATATTGGAATATTAGTAAGAAGTAATATTGAAGCAAGAAAAGTTTTTAGTTTATTAACCCAATCGAATAGTTTATCTGATATCCAACTACTCATTACTTCAAAAGAGAGTATTACATATAGCAATTCATTGTTTATAGAATTAATAATGTATTTAGTTGACCATATATACAGCGAATCGTCAATTAGCAATTATATTATAACTGAAATTATAAAGAAATTATATAAAAAAGAAGACGACAAATGCCAGCTTTTTAAAAACTATCTTTTAAATAAATTTAAAGTAAAACAACCTCTGTCATTATTTTTAACTGTTGAATTGATAATAAACGAAACTCTTGCATTTGTTGAAATTGATGATAATGAAAAAATTTTCGCATACAATTTTCTGCAAATGCTTAATAGCTATTTAGCAAAAAACGATAACAACGAAATAGCTTTTATTGATTGGTATTTTAAAGAAGGAAAAAATAAAACAATTGTACTTACATCAAAAAGCGAAGGTATATTTATCGAAACTATTCATAATTCAAAAGGCCTTGAATACGAAGCAGTATTAATTCCTTATGTTAACTGGCCTAAAAGAAACATTTCAGAATATTTGTGGATAGAAAATAACGAAGATGATAACTTACCTGTTGTCTTGCTTAATTCTACAAAAGCTTTGTTAGAAACTGCTTTTACAAATGAGTACAAAAAAAATAAAGATAAAAACAAAATAGATGACCTCAATATTCTATATGTAGCTTTAACTCGAGCAAAAAAAGCTTTAATTTTTAAAGTTTATAATACTGGCATAGGTTCCGAAATAATTAATGTTTTAAATAGTCCAATATTTTTGAATAAAGAATTAGAAATAGATGGGAAAAAAGAAAAAATTGAAAAATTTAAAAAAGAAAACATTATTGAAATAGGAGAGCTACAAAACCAACAAATAGATATTAAACAAAATGAAAAAGAAGTGTTAGTATGGAATAAAACCAATCTATTTGATTTATCACTAATTATTAATTCTAATGATGAATTAAATACAAATAAAAATATTGCATACGGAAACTTAATACACAAAATTTTAGAACATATTACAAAAATTGATTCATGGCAAAGTGCAGCAGAAAAAGTTTTTTATGAGTACAATGTTACAGAAGAAGATGCTAAAATAATAAAAAATAAACTAGAACTAATTTTAGATACAGGAACAGAATTATATAGTTGGTATAAAAATTCTGTAGAAGTTTTAAGCGAGCAAATAATTATAAGTTTTAATAGAAAATACCGCCCCGACAAAATATTTATTTTAAAAGACTCTGTTGTAATTGTCGATTTCAAAACAGGTGAAACAGACCTAGAAAAATATCATTATCAAATAAAGAAGTATAGTAATATATTATTTCAAATGGGATATACAAATGTAAATGCTTATTTGTACAATATAGATAAAAATATATTAGAAAAGATAATGTTATGACAACATTTATTATATCAGTTATTTTGCTTTTTCTTGGTTATTTTGTTTATTCAAAATTGGTCGAACGAATTTTTGGTGTTGATAAAAATCGCCCTACGCCAGCATTTACACATTCCGACGGAGTAGATTATGTTCCTTTACCATGGTATAAAATTTTTTTAATTCAATTTTTAAATATTACTGGATTAGGACCAATTTTTGGTGCAATTGCAGGAGCTATGTGGGGACCAGTTGCTTTTTTATGGATAGTTCTTGGTAATATTTTTGTTGGAGCTGTTCATGACTTTTTTTCGGGAATGATTTCTGTCCGAAAAAATGGTATTTCTATTACAGAAATAATAGGCGATTATCTCGGATTACCTGTAAAACAAGTGATGAGAGTTTTTGTTGTAGTGATGATGATAATGGTTGGGGCTGTTTTTGTTACAGGACCTGCAAAAATTATTGATAGTATGACAAACCAACAACTTGGAATTACATTTTGGGCTTGTTTAATTTTTGTATATTACTTTTTTGCTACAATGCTACCAATTGATAAAATTATCGGCAAAATTTATCCTGTGTTCGGATTTGCTTTGTTACTAATGGCTATATCTGTTCTTATTACAATGATTGTAAAATCTTTACCTGTTCCAGAATTAACTTTAAATAATTTACATTATGATGCCGAAAAATTTCCCATTTTTCCTATGATGTTCATAACTATTGCTTGTGGGGCAATATCTGGATTTCATGCAACTCAATCGCCAATGATGGCAAGATGCATTCAAAACGAGCGTTACGGTCGCAAAGTATTCTATGGAGCGATGACAGCAGAGGGATTAATAGCTCTTATTTGGGCTGCTATAGGTATGAGTTTTTGGGGTGGAGTTGAACAATTAAATAAAGTAATGGTCGAAAATAACGGAAATGCCGCATGGGCTGTACATCATAT
>JBBIKO010000033.1:8358-12064 GCA_037445415.1 Bacteroidota bacterium | reverse complement strand
AGTAATTGTGATGTAGGATACAAAAATTGCCATAAGCCTACAGCTCCAGATTTGCTTCGTGCAAAAGGGTTTAAACCCGATTCTATAACAGCTAAGTATTTCAATTCTAAGGGGAGTTGATATTTATCTAAATAAGCTTCAAAAATTGGAAAATAGTATTGCGACAATTGGATACATTGAAGAAACCATTCTCTTTTCTCATTTAAAAAGTAGTTTATGTATTTTTTTACTTCTTCGTTGTAAGTTAATTGAATTGGTGTTTGATAGTTTAATTCCAGAATTCTGTTATGAATTATTAAATCAGCATTTTCAATATTTACATGATTATGTTTTTCAGTAAATACAGTGTTTTTTTCGGAATTTATTTCAGATAAATAATTGTTTTTGGGTAATGGCTGAGATTTTGTGAAAAAGTATGAAATAATGAAAAGAAAAATAAAAGTATTTTTAAACATTTTTTTATTAAAGCTAATACAATTTTTTTGAGGGCAGTTATGAAGTACTAGATAGAAATTAACAATTTATATAATTGATAATCAAATGTATGTTAATATTTTTTCTTGAAAATCATTTAAAATTTTATTGTGGTCGAATGCAAGTTCAGGTAATTCATTTATATAATGCCATTGTGCAAATTTTGCATCGTCGCCTGCTTTAAAAGTAATATTTTCATTAACAAATGCATAGTAAACTATCCCAATAGTTCTTCCTCTTGGGTCTCTGTCGGGTTGGTCATATATTCCGAAAAAAGTAAGATCATTTAATACAATTCCGGTTTCTTCATAAAGTTCTCTTTTTGCTGTTTCTATTAAATTTTCGTTCATATCCATAAAACCGCCCGATAATGCCCACATGTCTTGAAATGGTCGATTTTTTCTTTTTATTAGTAACACTTTATAAGGGCTTTGTTTTGTACAAATTATTATATCTGTTGCTACTGATGGTCGGGGGTGTTCGTAACAATATAGCATGTTTATTTTAATAATGATTGAAGTTTTTCTTCTATGGTTCTACCTCTTAAATTTTTAGCAATAATAATTCCTTTCCCATCAATAAGCCAGTTCATAGGAATACCTTTAACTCCATATATAGCGGCGGGCTCTGAATTCCAGTATTTAAGATCACTAACATGATTTTCCCATATTAAACTATCATGTTGAATAGCTTTTTTCCAGCTTTCAAGGCTTTTATCTAACGATACACTGTAAATGGTAAATCCTTTACCATTTTTAAATTTTTTGTTATGAAATTTTTTATAAGCATCTACCAAATATGGATTTTCTCTTCTGCATGGGCCACACCACGATGCCCAAAAATCAATAAGTATTATTTTCCCTTTTAAAGAACTTAGTGATATTTCCTTTCCATCTGGGTTTTTATATTTGAGCTCGGGTGCTTTATTACCAATTTCGGTTCCTATCACAATTTTTGAATTATCTTCTTTCCCGTAACTTTTTGATTGTGATAAACTTTTTGGGCTAAAATAGCTTATAACAAGAATAATAACTAGCAAATAATAAGAAATTCTATTCATAGTTTATATTCGTTTAATTTTTGCACCTATGTTAGCTAATCTTTTGTCAATATCTAAATATCCTCTATCAATTTGTTCAATATGATGTATAATACTTGTTCCATTAGCAGATAGTGCTGCAATAAGTAATGCAACACCCGCTCGAATATCTGGTGAACTCATTTCTATGGCATTTAACGAAACTTTGTGGTTATGTCCTATAACAACAGCACGATGTGGGTCGCATAATATAATTTGTGCTCCCATTTCTATTAAACGGTCAACAAAGAAGAGCCTACTTTCAAACATTTTTTGATGTATTAGAACACTACCTTTGGCTTGTATCGAAACTACTAAAAAAATACTGAGTAAATCGGGGCTAAGTCCGGGCCATATAGAATCTGATATAGTAAGAATAGAGCCATCCATATAAGTTTCTATTTCATAATTTTCTAAAGGTGGAATATATATATCATCTTCGTTGTGTAATTCAACGGGGATACCAAGTTTTTTAAAAGATTGTGGAATAATGCCAAGGTGTTTAAAACCAACATTTTTAATTAAAATATCGCTTTGTGTAAGAGCTGCGAGTCCTATAAAACTACCTACTTCAATCATATCGGGTAAGATGCGATGTTTTGTGCCACTTAGAGAACTAACTCCTACAATTGTGAGCAGATTAGAACCTATTCCTTGAATTTTGGCTCCCATACTAACTAGCATATTACAAAGTTGTTGAATATAAGGCTCACAAGCGGCGTTAAATATTGTAGTTGTTCCCTCTGAAAGTACAGATGCCATAATTATATTTGCAGTTCCTGTAACAGATGCTTCGTCGAGAAGCATGTAAGTGCCTTTTAATTTTTTAGCTTTTACTTTATAAAGACTTTCAGCTAGTAAGTATTCAGCTTCAGCTCCAAGTTTTTTAAAACCAAAGAAATGTGTATCTAAATGTCTTCGTCCTATTTTATCTCCTCCAGGTTTAGGTATAATTGCAAATCCAAAACGAGCAAGTAATGGACCGACTACCATTATTGAACCTCTTAATTTAATAGCTTTTTGAAAAAAGCTAGGTGAATTGATATTATCAATTTTTAAATTTTTTGCACAATAAGAATATACACCGGTATTTATTTTTTTGATATCTACATTAAGAATCTCTAATAATTCGTGTAATTTTAATACATCCAAAATTTCGGGTACGTTTTCTATTATAACTTCTTCATTTGTAAGTAGAGTTGCACAAATAACTTGTAAAGTTTCATTTTTAGCTCCTTGAACGTGTATTTCTCCTTTTAAAGGAAGACCACCTTCAA
Organism: Bacteroidota bacterium; assembly: GCA_037445415.1. Classification (GTDB taxonomy): domain Bacteria; phylum Bacteroidota; class Bacteroidia; order Bacteroidales; family GWA2-32-17; genus Ch61. The sequence continues at coordinate 9,235 of JBBIKO010000033.1, read as the reverse complement.
TAACGAATGAACTCATAATGGACGTTTTTTGGTTTTTTTATGATTGTTATTTTGTTTTGATTTAATTCGATAAAGAATATCGCGTGTTTCGTTTAATTTTATGTTAGGTAAATTCAATTCGTTGTTGTTTGAAATGACTCGTAGATCTGATAAAATTTGTTCGTCGGTAACGGCTTCTTTTTTATACATAAGGTATTGCTTTTTCATGTGATTGGCTAAATCTATAAGTAATTTATTTCTTTCGTCACTTTCGGGCATTTGTGCAATATGTTTTGCAATTAGTTCGGTAGCGTTGCCATAATGTTTTTTTAAAGAAACTTTGTTTGGGTAATCAATTTTTTTTCGATATGCTTTTATATCTTCTTTTCTGTATATTGGCACAGGATAGTCAATATCTAATTCAAAATCGGATATTTGTGCAAGTTGATTCCATAATTTTATTTTAAATTCAGGATTATCTTTTAATCCTGGATTTTGATTTGCCATTACTTGTACAACCACTTGTGCTAAGCGGTTTCTTTCTTCTTTTGATGAAATTGTTTTAATGTATTCGGCCATTTTTTGAATGTGTCTTCCATATTCTGGCAAATGCAAAGGTTGTCTTTGCGTGTTGTAATACAATTTTTTTTCTATCATTTTTATTCGATTAACGATAATTTTGCATATTTTACCAATAACTGCTTTTGTCCGTTTGTGTCAAAGTCAACTAAAACACGTGTATTTGGTTCATTCCCTTCTATTTTAAGAATTGTGCCTTTCCCAAAGCGTTCGTGCATAACTTTATCTCCTACTTTAAAGTGAGATGCGATACATAAAGGTAAAGTTGAATCATGTTTAAGAACTTCTGACAAAGGTACATATTTTTTTTCAAATGAAT
>JBBIKO010000033.1:5381-8348 GCA_037445415.1 Bacteroidota bacterium | reverse complement strand
AGCAGATTTTATTTGATTGCTACTGATAAAGATTCTCTCTTTTGTGAAGTCTGACTGTTCTGTATAGTCGAATTGTATGTTGAGATATTTTCTATCTATATTTGAAATAAATAACGATGGACCTGTTGGTTCTATGTTTTTACCCCATCTTATTACTTTTTCTGGAAAAGTAATAAAAGCTTTTTTTTTAGCTCGGGTTAGAGCTACATAAAATAAGCGTCTTTCTTCTTCGATATTATCAGCTTGTGTAAAAGCGTTGGTAAGTGGGAACTTGTTTTTTTCGGCACCAGCAATAATTACTACATCAAATTCAAGTCCTTTTGCTGAATGTGTTGTCATTAAGGGAACTTTATTGTTTAAATTGTCATCTTTTATTATTTGTTCATCTGTTGTTGAAATAAGTGAAACATGTTCTAGAAAATCAATAATGCTTGGATTTATATCGTATGTTTCTAAAAATTCGTTTTCAAATTCTTTAATAGTATTTGTAAGTTCTTCGATGTTGTAATAACGTTCCATTCCTTCGCTTGTCTTATTGCTTAAGAATTCATTTTTTATACCAATAAAATCAATGAGGTATTCAATAAAATCGAATGCAGATTTTGTGTTTAAACTTTCTTTAAGAATAAGTATTTTTTGTTGGAATTCTTTCAGTTTTAAAATAGTTGAATTTTTTAATTCTTTTATATTATGTGCTTTCAAAATAGCTTCCCACAAGCTAATGTTGTTTTCGTTTGCATTTTGTTCAATTTTACTAATTGTTATATCGCCAATCCCTCTTGCAGGGAAGTTAATTATTCGTTTTAACGACTCATTATCGTGCTCATTTACACAAAGGCGTATGTATGCCAGAGTATCTTTTATTTCTTTTCTTTGATAAAAAGAAAAACCTCCAAATATTCTGTATGGGATATTTGCTCGTCTGAAAGAATCTTCAAGTATTCTTGATTGTGAGTTTATTCGATATAATACAGCAATTTCGTTGTAAGGAATTTGTCTTTTTTCGTGCAATTCTTTTACAATAGTAGCAATTAAATATGCTTCTTCGCTTTCGGTAAGTGTTTTTAATACTTCTATTTTATCGCCTATTTCGTTTGAGGTATATACTTCTTTGGGTATCCTACCTTTATTATGTTTTATTAAACTATTTGCTGCTTCGACTATTGTGGAAGTTGAACGATAATTTAATTCAAGTTTAAAGAGTTTATATTTTGGATAATCATCTTTGAATTTTAAAATATTTTCTATACGTGCTCCTCTAAAAGAGTATATACTTTGAGAATCGTCGCCAACGACGCAAATATTTTGATGTTTTTTAGAAAGCTTATCAATAATAAGGTATTGTGCATAATTTGTATCTTGATATTCATCAACTAATATGTAATCGAAAAGATTTTGATAATATTCTAATGCTTGTGGGAAATCGCGAAATAAGATATTTGTATTGAGCAGCAAATCATCGAAATCCATTGCATTAGCAATTTTAAGTTGTTGTTGATATTGCTCGTATATTTGCCAGAAATGTTCTAAACCAATTATTTTATCTCTTTCTAAAAATTCCCCATTGTTTATGTATGCTTTTGGTGTAAATAAATTGTTTTTCGCATTACTTATTTTCGAATGTATATCTTTTGGTTTATACTTTGTATTGTTGTCTAAAAGAAGTTTTTTTAAAATGCTTTTAATTAAGCTAATGCTATTGTCGGTATCGTAAATACTGAAATTTGACTTGTATCCAATTTTTTCGGCTTCGTTTTTTAATATTTTCAGGAAAATACTGTGAAATGTGCCCATCCAAAGTCGTTGTGCTGTTTTGTAAGAAATCATTTGAGCAATTCGATTTTTCATTTCTTGGGCGGCTTTGTTTGTAAATGTAAGAGCCATAATGCGTTCGGGCAAAACTTTTTGTTGCAACATATATGCAATACGGTGAGTAATAGTTTTTGTTTTTCCAGAGCCAGCTCCTGCTATAATTAGCGATGGACCTAAATAGTTAATAACTGCTTCTTTCTGTTGTGCGTTTAGTTCTTTCAGTATGTTCAATTCTTTTCTCATTTTTCAATGATGCTATATTACAAAAATAATTGGCTTTGTTTAAAAAATACATTCCCAAAGTAATCAAAATCATCGGAAAAATAAAAATAAAGTTATTAACATTATGTTATTTTTAATATATTTTTGAGTTTTTGATTAAAATAACTTGTTGAAGATAATGTAAGTTTTATAATTTTACCAAAAAAATGAAACCCTTAGCCGAACGTTTAAGACCAACAACATTTGACGATTTTGTTGGACAACAACAATTAGTTGGCAAAAATGGAGTATTAAGAAAAATTGTTGAAAATGGTCACATTCAATCTATCATATTTTGGGGTCCACCGGGTGTTGGTAAAACAACTTTGGCTTTTATAATATCAAACACACTCAAACGAAAGTTTTTTCATTTAAGTGCTACTCATTCGTCAGTAAAAGATATTCGCCAAGTATTAGAGCAAATAGAAAAATATCCATTGTTTAATCAAAATCCTCCTATTGTATTTTTAGATGAGATACATCGTTTTTCAAAAGCGCAGCAAGATTCTTTATTAAACGCAGTAGAAAAAGGATTGTTTATATTAATTAGTGCAACAACCGAAAACCCATCGTTTGAAGTAATTAACCCTTTACTGTCGAGATGTCAGGTTTATATACTAAATCCTTTGTCGGACGAAGAAATAAAATTTTTAGCAAAAAAGGCTCTTGCTAAAGATGTTTACTTGAGTAAGTTGAATATAGAAATAAAAGAGTATGAGGCTATTTTAAAATATTCGTCTGGAGATGCTCGTAAGCTATACAATATTCTTGAAATAATATCTAATACGTACGAAGATGAAAAAATTATTGTTACAAATTCTTTATTAGAAGAAGTATTGCAGTCGAAAATTGCTCTTTACGATAAGAATGGCGAATTGCATTACGACATTATTT
>JBBIKO010000033.1:0-5371 GCA_037445415.1 Bacteroidota bacterium | reverse complement strand
TGGCGGAGCGATTATTCGCCAATTGCGTCGGCTCGGCGCCGCTTGTGATTGGACTCGGGAACGCTTTACCATGGATAAAGAATACTCTCGAGCGGTTATTTCTGCTTTTATTAAATCTGTTAGAGGTAGCGATCCTAATGCTGCGTTGTATTATTTGGCACGAATGCTAAAAGCTGGAGAGGATGTTAAGTTTATTGCCCGACGTTTGGTAATACTGGCAACCGAAGATATAGGTTTGGCTAACCCTTATGCTTTAATGCTAGCACAGTCAGCTTTTGATGCTGTTCATAAGATAGGTATGCCAGAAGCACGAATAATTTTATCGGAAGCAACAATTTTTTTAGCAAGTTCGCCAAAAAGCAATTCTGCTTATATAGCAATTGAAAAGGCATTGGAAGAAGTAGAAACAACAGGAGATTTATCTGTGCCATTGCATTTAAGAAATGCTCCAACACGTTTAATGAGAGACTTGAATTATGGAAAAAACTATCAATATTCACACTCGTTCGATAATAATTTTGTATTACAAGAATATTTACCCGAAAAAATATCGGGTAAGGTGTTTTATGAACCAGCAATAAACAAACGTGAAGAAGAATTAAAACATTATTTGTCGAAGTGTTGGAAAGGAAAATATGGATATTGATTTTTAAAGATTTAATTTTGTAATATTAAAATGACGAATGATATAATTCAGTTAGTTTCATTTAATGTTCCTTATCCGCCCGATTATGGTGGAGTAATGGATGTATTTTATAAAATAAAAGAATTAAAAGATCTGGGCTATAAAATAATTTTGCATACTTTTGATTATGGTAGAGGGACATCAGAGGTGTTAGGTTCTATTTGTTATAAGGTGTATTATTATAAAAGAAAGCTCTCGATAGGGTATGGTTTTTCTAATTTACCTTTTATTGTTCGTTCAAGAGCTAATAAAGAGCTTTGTAATAATTTGCAAAAACATAGCGGTGTAATTTTGTTAGAAGGTGTACATACAACTTATCCATTGTTAAAGGGATATTTAAAAAATCATAATGTAATAGTAAGAACACATAATATAGAATACTTATATTACGAAGGATTAGCTTTATCGGAAAAAAATATTTTTAAAAAGATATATTATTATTCAGAATCGGCAAAGCTAAAAAAATACGAAATAGAAGCACTTGCAGGAGCTAATAAGATAGCAACTATTTCGCATAATGATGCTGCCTATTTTAGACAATATTTTACAAACGTATCTGTTATAACACCTTTTCACGATAACGAAAAAGTAATAACCAAAATTGGAAAAGGCGATTATATTTTAATTCATGGCGATATGTCGGTGTCCGAAAATATTCAGAGCGTTTTATGGTTGCTTCAGAATGTGATATCAAAAATAAGCTTCCATGTTGTTATTGCAGGTAAGAATCCTGATAAATCTATAATAAATAAAGCTGAAAAGCTATCGAATGTAAAAATTATTCCAAACCCTGAAACAACTGAAATGTGTTCATTAATTGAAAATGCTCATATTCATTTAATACATTCGTTTTACCCACAAGGCATGAAACTCAAATTGTTAAATAGTTTATTTAAAGGACGTTTTGTTATTTCGAATTCGTATGTAATTGATAATACTGGTATCGAAAAACTTTGTTACATTGCAAACAATCAGAACGAATTTTTGTTTCATATTCATAAACTAATTAATAAAGAATTCGATATGAATGATCTTATGATACGAAAAGAACTATTAAAGTTGTTTACACCCGTTGAACAAGCAAAGAAACTAATAGATTTATTTTAAAAAATGGGAATTATAAAAAAGCAGACCATAATTGGGACTTTTTATACTTACTTAGGGGCAGCACTGGGAGTATTTACTAATTTAGTTTTATTAGCATGGTTTTTTACGCCCGAGCAGATAGGTTTGGTGAATATATTAGTTGCTTATTCGTTATTGTTTGCACAATTTGCAAATCTTGGTTTCGATAATGTTACTATACGTTTATTCCCTTTTTTTAGAGATGAAAAAAGTAAACATCACCATTTTTTTGCTTTAATGTTTAAAGTTATTTTATTTGGAGCAGCTATTTCTTTGGTTATTTTTTTAGTTGTTTTTCAATTTATATTGAAAAAGACTGAAGGCGATTTGTTTTCGAAATTTGGATTATATGTTTTGCCGCTAATATTGTTTACATTATCATTTAATTCGTTAGATGCATATTCAAGGGTTTTATACAAAAGTGTGCGTGGAACATTTTTAAAAGAGGTTTTGCAAAGAGTTTTTGTTATTGTATTTATAGGTTTTTATTTATTTTTTAATTTTTCATTCGATCTATTTGTTTTATTTTACGTTATAGCCTTGTCGTTACCTACAATTATACTATTTATATTGATATACAACGAAGGGAATGTCTCGTATAAGATAGATAAAAGCCATTTACAACCAGAATTGAAAAAGGAAATATTTATGGTGAGTGCTTATGGTTTGATAACTGTTTTTGGCAGTACAATTGTTTCGAATATAGATAAAATAATGATTCAGCAATACCTCGATTTGCATCAAATTGGATTATATTCAATAGCCTTTTTTTATGGTGTAATAATTACAATGCCTTCTAGGGCACTAACAAAAATTTCTTCGGCTGTTGTTGCCGAATCGTGGAAAATTAATGATATTAAAACTATAAATGTGATTTATTACAAAAGTTGTTTAAATCAGATGATATTTTCGCTAATGCTTTTTTTATTGATATGGTTAAATATTGATAGTTTGTTAAAACTGCTTCCCGAAAAATACTCAAACATTCATTGGGTAGTGTTTTGGATTGGGCTTGGAAGTTTTATTGATATGGCAACTGGAATAAATAATACTGTAATAGCAACATCGCCAAAATATAAGTTACAAAGTCTTTTTATGTTAATATTTATAGCTATTATTATAACAACAAATGTCATTTTTATTCCTTTATATGGCATTAGCGGTGCTGCTTTTGCAAGTGCATTTTCGTTATTTTTATTTAACTTTATTAGATGGGCATTTTTGTGGAAACAATATAAAATGCAACCATTTAATTATAAATTTTTAATTGTTTTATTTGTTGGTTTTTTTATATATGCTTTTAGTTTTATTATGCCGACAATAAAGCCGTTTTATATAGATTTAATTATACGTAGCATTTTAATAAGCACATTTTATATTTCATTAATATGGGTGTTGAATATTTCGGAAGATATTAACGAACGCTTGAAAATGTATTTATACAAAATAAAAGGGATTATAAAATAAATAACAGCCTGTATCTCAGGCAGCCATATCATTTAAACAAAATAAGCCTTATTTCTTAATAGTTTTATGCTTTTTATTTAATATATCGTAGCTTATATTTGTTGCAATGAATATAGAAGAATATGTTCCTATAATAACTCCCACAAGTAGAGCAAAAATAAAACCTCTCAAAACTTCTCCACCAAATATGAAAATTGCAAGTAAAACAACTATAGTTGTTCCTGCTGTATTTATTGTTCGTCTTAAAGTTGAATTTACAGCAGAATTTATAGCTAACGATAATTCCCAACGTGGGTGTAATGTTCTATATTCACGAATTCTATCAAAAATAATAACTGTATCGTTTATAGAGTAACCAATAACTGTAAGCATAGCAGCTATAAATGCCTGGTCTATATCGAGGTTAAAAGGTAATATTCCACTAAAGAAGCTAAAAAACGAAATTACAAACGTAGCATCGTGGAAGAGTGCAATCACTCCCCCAAGTCCCCATTGCCATTGACGAAAACGTATGGCAATATAAATAAATATTATTAATAGTGCAAAGAAAATAGCGGTTACAGCTTCTACTTTAATGTCGTCGGCAATTGTAGGACCAACTTTTGAAGAAGACATTATTCCGAAAGAACTTTCTTTTGTTGAACTCACAAAATCGTCGAAACTAATGGGAGTTTTAAATTGAGGCAATAAACCTTCATATAATTTTCTTTCTACAATACTATCTGCTTCTGCTGTATTTTCTTCTATTAAATATTTAGTTGTAATGCGCATTTGGTTATCTCCTCCAAAGGTTTTTACTTCTGGTGTGACGTCAAATTGTTTCGTAAGAGCTTTACGAACATCAGAAACTTTCAAGTTTTGGTCAAAGCGAACTACATAAGTTCTACCTCCTGTAAAATCGGTACTCCAACTCAATCCTCTAGTTAAAATACTTATAATGCCTAAAACTATAACTGTTGTCGAGAATATATAAGCTATTTTTCTTATTTTAATAAAATCGAATTTTGTATTGTCGAGGAAGTTTTTGCTTATTATAGTATCGAAAACATAATTCCAGTTTTTACTAAAACCATATTCGAAAATTAGGCGTGATATAAAAATTGCTGAGAATAATGAAGTTAAAATACCTATTATAAGAGTTGTAGCGAACCCTTGAACTGGTCCACTCCCGAATATATATAGCATTATACCTGTAATAAGTGTAGTTACGTTACCGTCTATGATAGCAGAATAAGCGTTTTTATAACCGTCTGAAAGTGCTAGCTTTATTCCTTTGCCAGCATTTAATTCCTCGCGAATTCGTTCGTAAATAATAACATTAGTATCAACAGCAATACCTAATGTTAAAACTATACCAGCTATTCCAGGTAATGTTAGAACTGCACCTAAGGAAGCTAGTACACCAATTAGGAAGAAGATATTTACTAATAATGCAAAATCGGCTATTAAACCTGATTTGCTGTAGAAAAACAGCATATATACTAAAACAAGAATAAAAGCTATAACAAAAGAAATCAAGCCCGCATTTATACTTTCTTTACCTAATGTAGGACCTACAATAGCTTCTTCAATAATAACAGCAGGTGCTGGTAATTTGCCCGATTTTAAAACATTTGCTAAATCGGTTGCTTCTTCTAAAGTAAATCCTCCAGAAATTGAAGAATTGCCGCCTTTTATTTCTTGACGAACAACTGGGAAAGAATATACATAATTGTCGAGCACAATTGAAATTTGTTTGCCAACATTTTGTCGAGTTAAAAGTGCCCATTTTTTCGCTCCTTCTGCATTCATTGACATCGAAACTTCGGGTTCATTGTTCATCTGGTTGAATTCTACTCTTGCAGAGGTAATATATGAACCATCAATAGGTGCCTGATTTTTACGTGGGTCAACTTTTATAGCTATTAACTGATAAACTTGTGTGTTTTTTAATGGTTTGTACGACCATAAAAATTTTAAACTACTTGGGAACAGTGTTTTAATTTGTTTCATCGATAAATATTTGTTAACAGTTGCTGTATCTTTTGCTAATACTAAACCAACGGCAGCTCCTTTTGCTAAACGATTTTCACTGTCAATACTTGGGTATAAAAT
>JBBIKO010000032.1:9414-12069 GCA_037445415.1 Bacteroidota bacterium | reverse complement strand
CGATAATCGTTCTTTTGGTGGAGCACAAGTTTCCAGAACCTTTTATGCAAGAGGACAAACCGGACAACAATTATTGTTAGGTGCATACAGTTCATTAAATAGACAAATAAAAGAAGGTAGAGTTAAACTTTATCAACGAAGAGATATTTTAAACATCGTAATTATTGATGGTAAAGCAAGAGGGATAATAGCACGCAACCTAGTTACAGGCGAAATTGAACGTTATTCAGCGCATGCTGTTGTTTTAGCAACTGGTGGTTACGGAAATGTTTATTACCTTTCTACAAATGCAATGGGTTCAAATACCTCTCTAATTTGGCAAGCATATAAAAAAGGAGCGTTATTTGCTAATCCATGTTTTACTCAAATACATCCAACGTGCATCCCTGTTCATGGCGATTATCAATCGAAACTTACATTAATGAGCGAAAGTTTACGTAATGATGGAAGAATTTGGGTTCCCAAAAAAATCGAGGATGCTCGAAAACTCCAAAATGGCGAAATAAAAGCAAATGATATACCTAAAGATGACAGAGATTATTATTTAGAACGTCGTTATCCTTCTTTCGGAAATTTAGTACCAAGAGATATAGCTTCAAGAGCTGCAAAAGAACGTTGCGATGCTGGATTTGGAGTGAATAATACAGGATTAGCTGTATTTTTAGATTTTTCTGATGCAATTAAACAACTAGGAAAAGAAGAAATAGAACGCCACTATGGTAATTTATTTCAAATGTACGAAAAAATTACTAACGAAAACCCATACGAAACACCTATGATGATATATCCCGCTGTACATTACACAATGGGTGGTTTATGGGTTGATTACAATTTAATGACAAATATTCCTGGTTTATTTGCAATTGGGGAATGTAATTTTAGTGATCATGGTGCAAATCGTTTGGGAGCCTCAGCACTTATGCAAGGATTAGCCGATGGATATTTCATTTTGCCCTATACTATTGGTCATTATTTAGCTGATGTGATAAAAGTTCTTCAAATCGACACAAATACCATTGAATTTGACGAAGCAGATAAAGAAGTAAGAGAAAAAGTTTCAAAGCTATTTGCTATAAAAGGTAAAGAGCCTGTAGACTACTTTCACAAAAAATTAGGTAAAATTATGTGGGATAATGTTGGAATGAGTAGAAAAGAAAGCGGATTAAAAGATGCAATAAATATTATTCAACAGATTAAAAAAGATTTTTGGTCTAATGTTAATATTCCTGGACATCAAAACGAATATAATGCAGAATTAGAAAAGGCTTTAAGAGTTGCTGATTTTATTGAACTTGGCGAATTAATGGCAATAGATGCATTACATCGTAAAGAATCTTGTGGTGGACATTTTAGAGAAGAGAGTCAAACAGAAGATGGAGAAGCAAAACGCAACGATGAAGAATTTGCTTATGTTGCTTGTTGGGAATTTAAAGGAGAGAATGTACAACCTTCTTTACATGAAGAAGAATTGATTTTTAATGAAGTGCAATTAGTTCAACGTAACTATAAATAATGAAATTTATGAACTTTAAGTTAAAAATATGGAGACAAGCTAATCCTAAGGATAAAGGGCATTTTGAAGCATATAAGATTGAAAACATAAGTCCTGATGCTTCATTTTTAGAAATGCTAGATATTCTGAACGAAAAGCTAATTCGCGAAGGTATAAACCCTATAGCTTTTGATCATGATTGTCGCGAAGGAATTTGTGGAATGTGTAGTTTGTATATTAATGGTCGTCCACACGGTACGGACGATGATATTACTACTTGCCAGTTACACATGCGAAAATTTAAAGATGGCGAAACTATAACAATAGAACCATGGCGTGCTGCTGCTTTTCCTGTTGTAAAAGATCTTATTGTAGAAAGAAATGCTTTCGATAAAATTTTACAAGCTGGTGGTTTTATTTCAGTTAATGTGGGTTCAGCTCAGGATGCAAATAACATTTTAATACCTTCTGAAGTTGTTGAAGAAGCGATGGATGCCGCGGCCTGTATAGGATGTGGTGCTTGTGTTGCAGCATGTAAAAACTCATCTGCAATGTTGTTTGTTGCGGCAAAAGTGTCTCATTTAGCATTACTCCCTCAAGGAAAAGTTGAAGCTGCAAAAAGAGTAAAAGCAATGATAGCAAAAATGGACGAGTTGGGTTTTGGTAGTTGCACTAATACAGGAGCTTGTGAATCAGAATGCCCTAAAAACATTTCTATTTCTCATATTGCAAGATTAAACAGAGAATTTTTAAGTGCAAGTATTAAAGAAGATTAAAAAATTACATTTCTATAAATTCAAATGGAACTTTTAGTAGCTTTGAAAAACGAACTCCTGAAGCATACATGTCTGTATCGTCTTTTAGATAGTGCCAACGAATTAAAACGTCATTATTTTGTGCTATTTCTTGTAAGATTAAAAGAATTTTAGCTAATTGTTTTGCAGATGCTGTGTTAAAGTATTCTAATTTAAAATTAAAAGTAGTTTTCGATAAGAGATTATTTTTATACTCATTTAACCAATTTATAATTGGTTCGTAAAATGCTATTGCGTTTTCAGGTAACGAACGATGACCAATTTCAAAAATTCCGTTTTCTTTATCTAATATAACAGATGGTATATCTTCTTGCTTTTCTATTTTGATGGTTTCTAACATTTTATTCG
>JBBIKO010000032.1:0-9404 GCA_037445415.1 Bacteroidota bacterium | reverse complement strand
TAAACTTTGCAAACTTAAAAAAGAATAATGATTATTTATAGGAAGAATATCATATTGTACAGGAAAACCACTTTTTAAACGGATATCAATCATTCCCAAACCAGTTTTTTTTGAATTTGAGCCTTCAAAGTTAAATAAACTTTCGTTATAATATTCATCAATTTCTTCTTTTGATAACGCATTAACTTTATCAATTTTTTTCTTTAACGAAACAAGTTGTTCATTTTCAATGAAATTCCCTGTTAAAATACGGTAATAATTATAATCATAACCCAACAAAAATATACCCGGAACAACATTTTTCTCGTAATCGTTTGGAATATAACCGTGCTTAATAATATTTTGTAACATTTCCACAACAATGTAAAACACTTTCTTTTTGTGACTTATTGTCCCAACCATTTGTCCTTCAAGAGAATTAAGAAGCGATAAAAGACTTTCCTGATTAAAAGGACCGTTATTTATAATTGATAAATTTTCTTTATTTAAAATTTTGTGAATTTGTTCAACGAAATGAAACTCTATAACACCTACATTTTCTTTATTTACATCATCCTCTAAAACAGGAACTGTACATAAGTAAAAGTAAGATAAATTATCGTTTAAAGGTAAAAATTTATAAATAAGTTTATTGCCCGATTTTCTTGCTATATCAATTAGTCCTAATCCAGCTCCACCTTTATCAGATATACTTCCTTCTTCTAATATAAACTTATAATATTCTTTTAACTCTTCTTTGCTAAGAGTATTTATTTTTTCAATTAAAGATTGTAAATATGGAATTACTTCGTTTTTTGCAACATTTCCTGTTGTAATAACATAACGTTGATTCATTTTTTGAATTAAAAACAAGCTATCGTTTTGTGAATCTGGTTTTTTTTCAAATGCTTGATGACGTGTAACATTTTGAAGTGCTTCTACCAGAATGTTATACACTCTTTTTTTTAGTTTAGATGATTCTTCTTGTTTTTCAAGTTTATTTTCAGTAAGTGATAAAATTGTATCTGAAACTTCTTGAGTAAATACACCCTTGTAAATATATCCTAAGTGATGGTCTTGCATAAGGAAAAATAATTGCTTTACAAAATCAAGTGATAACACTTCTGACATTATTTAAATACAGTTAAATTTAATAACACAAATATACATTAAGATTTTTAATTTATATAATTTTTAAAATATTTTATGCAAAAGATTTGTTAATATAATTTTTTTCTTTCCATAAATTTTGAAAAAAAACTGTTACCTTTGACATAAAATCAATAATAATGAAATTCGGAATTGTAATTTTCCCTGGCAGCAATTGTGATCATGATGTTTATTATGTATTAAAAAATATCTTATATCAAGATGTAGAATTACTTTGGCATAAAGATACTAATTTAAAAAAGGTTGATGCAATAATTATTCCAGGGGGATTTTCATATGGCGATTATTTAAGAGCAGGCGCTATAGCTCGTTTTTCACCAATAATGAATGAAGTGTTTGAGTTTGCCGAAAAAGGAAAATTTGTTTTTGGGATATGCAATGGTTTTCAAATTTTATGTGAATCAAAATTATTGCCTGGAGCTCTTTTAAGAAATAAGAATCAACTTTTTATATGTAAAAACATATACATTAAAACAGAAAATAACGATACTGTTCTAACAAAATATATTCAAAAAGGTAAAGCCTTAAAAATTCCTATATCGCATGGTGAAGGAAATTATTATGCCGACAGTAATACATTAAAAGAAATGCGTTTAAACGGTCAAATTCTATTTCACTATTGCGATGCAAATGGTGTTGTAACTTCCGAAGCCAATCCCAATGGCTCAATTGACAATATTGCTGGTATTTGTAACAAGCGAAAAAATGTTTTTGGAATGATGCCTCATCCTGAAAGAGCTTCTGATGACGAACTGTCAAATACTGATGGCATAATATTTTTTGAATCTATTATTAAATCACTTTCCTAATTTGAAAGTAATTCGTTAATAGGAACACCTGTTGTTCCCATTGGTACTTCAATTTGCAAAAAATGACATAAGGTTGGTACTATATCTGTAATGTTTATTTTACGGTTTATAGACATTTTAGGAATTTTCCATCCATACCACATAATCGGCACATGTGTATCGTAAGAATAACAAGTATTATGATCGTACATATAAGAACTATCTTCTATCCAACCAGGTTCTAGAATTATCATTACATCACCAGATCTTTTAGGATGAAAACTTTTTTGCAAACAACTTAACATACCATCTGTATAACTTTGATATTGTAAAGAGTAAGCTGTAACAGCATTAAAAACTCCATTAAATTGAAGTAAGAAAGCAGCAACTTTTTCCTGAAAATCTTTTAACGATAATTTTGCATCTTCTATTAAAGTTCTATTTAAAAAAAATTGTAAATCGGAATATCCAAGTACCCAATCGCCTTCACCATATATTGCATTTAAATAAGTACGCAACAAAGACAAAGCCAAATATTGTTTAAAAATTCCACCGCCAATTTTTTTATCATTAAGAAACAAAGGATGATCACCTACACCATGATCGGATGTAAGAAATATTAAAACATTTTCTTTGCCTAATTCTTCTTCTATAAAGTTTATCAAATGTGCTATTTCTTTATCTAATCTTAAATATGTATCTTGTATTTCAACTGAACGAGGTCCAAAACGATGCCCAATGTAATCTGTAGCAGAAAAACTTATAATTAAAAAATCAGGGATACTTTCTTTTCCCAATCCTTCGTTTAAAATAACAGCTTTAGATAAATCATTTAAAATAGTATTACCAAACGGAGTATATTTTAATATTTTGTAGTCAATTGCTTTTTTATCTTTGGTACTAATGTACTTTAAATCATAAGGAAAAATAAACTGATTATTGCCAAAACCAATTTCATATTTGTTTGAATCATTTAAACTTTCGGTATATTCGTTGATAGGAAGTAAGGTTGTCCACAAGCGATTTAAATATAAAACTGCTAATCTTTTTGAATTAAAATCTTCAAGCCATTTTGGTAGTTGATTCATGTAATATGTGCTTGTAATAAAGTTACCTGTTTCATCGTCGTACCAATATGCAGCGTTTGCCGATTTGCCACCAGAAAGAATTGCTGCTCGTTCTTTTAATGAAATTGAAATAACTTTTGATTGAAACAAATAATGTAATCTCAATTGATCAGCAAATGTTGGGCTAAGTAAGTTTAAAGGGCTATATTTACCTTTGTTTGAATTACTGCCAACAGTATTAACTTTGGCATCATCTACACAATAAACCTTTTGCTTCTTTAAAGGTATGTACCATTCATTAGTAACAATTCCATGTATTGAAGGAGTTGTACCAGTAAAAATTGTAGCATGACCAGGACCAGTTTGAGTGTACATATAATTTAGATAAGCATAACGACATATAGTTCCCTCGTTAATAAAACGTTTAAAACCATTAGGCTCCAACTTATTGTAAAACCTTGATAAAAAATCGAACCTCATTTGATCAACAACTATACCAACAATAAGTTTTGGCTTTTCTGGTGGAATATTATTCGATTTTTGTGAAAAAATATTTAGTTTTATAAACAGTAAACTAATTAAAAACAAACACCATCTTATTTTCATAATACTCGAAATTTTCAGCGAAAGTAATGAATTATTATTCTTTTTACAATAACAAATAAGGTCGGCAAATGCCGACCTTATCTAAATACTTTTATTTTAGAGTTACTTCTTCTCTTTCAAGAGATAGAAATACCCTTTTTCTTCGTATTCTTTATCTTTCTTGTCTTTTGCTGTTATTATGTAGTAATATACCCCTGGAGATGCATCGGCACCATCACCATTTATCTTACCATTCCAACCCTTTGTTACATCGTCCCATTCGTATATCTTCTTCCCCCAACGATTGTATATCACACACTTAAATTCCTTTATTGATTTCCCATGAACTAACCATTCATCGTTCTGACCATCACCATTAGGACTAAATACATTCGCTATCTCAAGAACTGGAATTGCATCTACACATACATAAGAATATTCCATCGTATCTCTACAACCTTGCTTACTTGTCCCTATTAACAATATACTGTAACAACCAGGATCATTAAATGTATAGTCTAAGTTCGTTTGAGTGCTTGTATGAACTAAATTCCCTTTATCGTCATATATACGCCATGAATATTTCCTACCATTTATGCTATAATTTATTAAATATATATTATATGGAGCTGCTTGCATCTGTTCAATGCTTAAAGTATCAAAGTTTACATACACATAACCCGTATCTGGCAACCATATACCCAAAGTATCGGTACATATAGTTCCAGGACTCGCATCCGGACTTAATGATTGACCTTTTACTTTTACATAATATAACTGATTCGGACATAAATTATTACGTATCAACGACGGACTACCATTGTCTAACCATTCAAAAGTAAAATAGTTCGGTTGGTTATTATAAGAAGTAAATAAACGTATCATACCATTACAATCGCCACATGTAGCAGCATATACAGAATCTGTCGGACTAAACTTCGGCGGCTCATTTACTATTCGAGTCACTATACCACTATGACAACCCCACATGTTTGTCGTAATTAAAGTTACTGGATGACTGTTGCCGCTCGACCATGATACATATATCGTATCGCTTATCGTCGGATCGCTTATTACAGAACTTAAACTACCACCAGGATAAGTCCAAGCAAAATTAACTATACCATAATTCTCATGATTAGGTAAGTTCCATGTATGAGCTATTATCATCGAACTATCATAACGACACGATGGCATCGTAACTGTAAACTGACCTGTAGGACGAGGAGCAAAATATAAACGCAACGTATCACTATCATAACATATATCGTTATACTCTTGCCATATAAATTCACGATATTTTTGACCAGAACTAAATACTGTATAACAACCATTACACGTCAAGTATAAACTATCATTATAAACATGCGTCGTCGTATGATTACCTACACCATCTACAAAATAAACATTTGTAGGATCTAAACTGTACCACGTTCCTACACCTATTGACGGAATTGCACCCATCTGATAATTTAATCCGCATACTGTATCTGTCTTTATTTCACTGTTCGCACCAAATAAACCCACCCAATAATTTCCACCAGCATTCGCTACAGGTTTCTGAATAAATCTAACATAATGAGCATCACTTGTATCCTTACAATTACCATTCACAGTAATCCAATAAAAATAATGAGCACCATAATAGGTCGTACCACCTGTATCTATAGTCGCTACTAAATTAGAACTCGCATACGGAGATGGAGTAAATGTAGTATTCTGAACAGCATCTATCCAATAACCATAACCATACGCAGGTTCAACAGCACTAAGATTAGGATAACTCAGACCACACCATAACGAATCCGAAGGCAAAGTCGTAATAATTGCTTCTTGGATACTACCAAAGTAAACATTTACAGAATCGTAACCATAACATACTCCATTAAACTCTGTCCAATACATCGTTATTGTATCATTCTCCGATGGCCAACGTATCCATGTGCAGGCTGAATCCTTGTTACTCGGAACAATATTACCATTGGGAGCATCGTAATATGCAATACCACTCGGACCAGTCCACTGACCACCAGCAACAGAAGGAGTTGCACATATATATGCAAATTTGCCACACACCGCCTGATCTAAACCAGCATCGGGCATAGGAGTAACTTTAAACTCTATAGTTATTGTATCTACATCGTTGCATGATGTTTTACCAGCATTCATTTCACGCCATAAAAATTGATAAATGCCAAATTGTGTAACTGTAACTAAAGTATTGCGATTTGTTGGATGCGAAAAGTTTGCTGTGCCAGGACCTGATAAGGTTGACCATTGACCAGCAGGATTATCTATACTCCATGTTGCAGATAAGTTATATGATTTACCGCAAACTGCAGTGTCTTCACCAGCATAAGCACTGGGGACTTCGAAAAACAGAACCCTAACACTATCATAATTACTACATTGACCATTGTTTACAACCCAATACAAATAAAATTCACCCACAGAATGGTGAAATGCACTTTGTCCCATATTCGAAATATCAACAGTTGCATTCCATGGAACAGTAGATGTTTGAGTAATAATAGGTCCTGATGGTACTGAATACCAGTAACCTTGTATAACACCAGTGCCAATAGTGTCTGCTGCCATTGTTGCTATAGTTCCACAAACAGATATTACATTATTTCCTGCCTCTGCATGTGGTGGACGAATAAATGTAATAACAACATTATCAGATGCTGAACAAGGTCCATTTGTTTGAGTCCATGTAAAAGTAGCTTGATAAGAATTTCCAATGTAATTAGGAACAATAATAGGTGTTGTTGGTGAAGTTATACCATTTACATATATAATACCCGAAGGTCCAGACCAATAACCTGGATATGTTGAATCAGCAGTCAAAATAACTTTATTACCACAAACAGTTGTATCAAATCCCGCATTAGGCGTTGGAGAAACAAGGAAATTAATCACAACAGTATCACTATTTATGCAACCCTGATTATTTTCTGTTAATACATAAATGTAAGTACCTAATATTGGAACAGTTACTTGCGAATTAAGGTTATTTGGATTTAAAACACCCGTACCTGACCATGTTCCGGTTCCTGATGTACTTAAGTTTCCTTGCAGTGTGGTTTGAATTCCGCAAATATTCTGATCTGGACCAGCATTTGGTGTTGGAATTTGAATAAAAGTTATTGTTACAAAATCAGTTGAATCGCATGGTCCGTTTATTTCTCTCCAACTATAAGTATATGTACCAGGCTGACTGACTGTAACAGAACTACCAAAATAACCTTGCTGACCAAATGTTGAAGTTCCAGGACCGTTTATTTGTGTCCAAATTCCAACATAACTTGGATTATCAGGAGGATATGCATTGAAAGTTGTTGAAAGCCCGCATACTGTTTTATCATTTCCAGCATAAGGTGTTGGGAACTGACAACAATTGGGTGTGCCCGCAGCAAGAACCATTACATACTGTGTATCGGGAACACTCAAACATCCGTTGGAAGCTTGCACTTGTAATGTTATAGCATAAGTTCCTGCAGTATTCCATGTAACTTGATATGGTCCAGGGCCAGGAAGTGTTCCGCTTAATATTATAGCATTACCAAAATTCCAAACAAATGTGTTTCCTCCTGAACCAACATATACTATATCACTAGGAGTACCAGCACAAATAGGAGTTACTGCTGTAAAATCTGATGTTGGTGTTGGTAAAACAGTGATAGTAATATTATCAGTTGCTGTCCTGTTGCAAGCATCTGTAACTGTTACAACATAAGCATGGTTTCCAACTGGAGGACTAATAGTTACATTTGGATTAGTTCCAAGACCTCCACTCCAATTATACGTTAAAGGCGAAACACCACCTGTCCCTGTCGCACTAAAAGAAACAGGTTGTTGCCCATCACAAATAGTAATATCATTACTAGTTGAAACCTGAACAAGGGTATTATCTACTATTGGTATTACAAGAGTATCAGAAGCACAGGCAGAAACTTGAACAATTAATACTACATATTCTGTTCCTTCAGAAATACCATCTAATATCGGCTGAATAAAAAAACCAATTGAATCGGAACCAACTGGAATTGTCATAGAGGTAGGAATAGTTTGATAATCTACTCCATTTGTTGCTGTTCCTCCTATTGTATAAGTAACAGGAACTGGTTGAGTTGCAGGTTGATTTAATGTGAATGAAACAAGAGCATTTGAACAACCTTCTATTGCATTTAAACCTAAATTAGTGTTTGTAAAATAATATGATGGATCGATTGCATTTGACTGAAAACTGTTAGCTTCTAAGAACACTCCTGAATCGAAGACTCCATCGGCTATATCAGAAACAGCAATTTTAATATTATATGTTTGACAAGGAACTACGTCAACTATTGCAGTTAATACAGTTGTAAATCCATCAAAACATATTGTTGTCCCATTAGAATTATTAACATAGTATTGCGAATATGACAATGAAATACAATTGCCAGAACTTCCGTACGAACCTGGTACTCCCGGATTAACAGAATTGATTGTAACAGGAATATTTGTGTTGGGGATTCTAGCTATATTGTAGTTATTATAATTTCCTCCTTGTGGATTAGGACCAGATACAAAAAAACCAAAAGCATCATTGTATGATGAACAAACATATTCGGGGTATTCCTCACTTCCAAAAACGTATCTAAATTGTACAGGAGTTGACTGTGGGGTAAAAGAGAATGTTAAAACTACTGCATCGTAAGAAGTCCCTCCTCCTATTTGAGCCAGAAGCGGGTCTCCACTTCCACCCATATTGTTGCTTAAAAAATAAGAACCTGGATTTGGAACATTGTTTATACCACCAGTTGATAGTAATATTCCGCTTGCCAATCCTAGGTTTGTTGTTTGCCCATTAGAAAATGCACCAATACATCCATTTGGACCTGTATAATTGACATTTGTTACATTAACTCCTCCACCAACTAAAACATTCTGCACTAATTGTTGTGGAGTCATTGAGCCATTTACTTGTAATTGACCATAAGTAAAAAATGGTATAAAAAGAAATATAAATAACCATTGTATTGTTTTCATAGTTTATAGATTATTAAAATGTTCGACATTAATCCATTGATTGTTTAAATATATTTTTTCAACATTTATAAGTTGAAATAAATATTTAAAATACTGAGCATTTGCAAAAGAATAAAATATTCCTTCGCCTCTGTATTTCCCATTTGATTCTTTAATGATATTAAACTGCTCGACACCTCTGTAACTTCTAATATAATTTTGCAAACTTTCTGCTTGTTTTTGAGAAGTTATACCATCTATATAAAAACTACAAGTTTTTTTCCCGTCGTTTAATGTTTTCAAATATTCATTTTCTGTTTTAATAAATTCAACTTTTAAATAATGTTTTTGTCCTATTATACTAACGGAAAAAAACATCATACTCAACAAAAAGAAATATTTTACTGTTTTCATAAAAATTTTTTTTATAAGTCAAAATTATGAACAAAAAAGTTGCCTTCAAAATTTTATTTTGTCATTTATTTTTAAAAATCGTTTTTTCATAACTACTCTAAGTAAAAAATTATTGTAAAAATTTATGATAAAATTGGAATACTTCTGGAATTTCGTATATACAATAATTTTTTTATGTATAACTTTTTTGTTGGGTTATTTATTAATTAGCAATAATCATCTGGTTCAGACTTTATCAACATTTGATTTTATTGTTTTATCGCTTTCAGCATATCGTTTAACGCGTTTACTAGTATATGATAAAGTATTAAATTTCGTAAGAGATAGAATAAAAAACTCGACATCTGAAAATGGCTTAATTAAAAGTTCTCAATATTTTTTAACCTGC
>JBBIKO010000031.1:0-12384 GCA_037445415.1 Bacteroidota bacterium | reverse complement strand
CTTGGTCATCTGCACACTTCTTTTAATTATGGTATTTTGTAAAAATATCATAATTAACTTGTATATTTGCTTTTCAATGTTACTATATGAAATATTTATTTTTATTAGGAAGTTTAATATTTTTAACGACGAAATTTTCATATTCTCAGCCTGATACAGCTATTGTTCCTTCTATTATTGATATAGGTCGAGCAGAATTTAATATTGTTGACGTTCAGTGGTCTAGTAAGGTTGTTAGTTTTTCATCAGAATATAGTTCAAAAATAAAATCAGCCAAACAAGTTTTAGGTCGCCCAAATGTTATACCTGCTGGTATTCAAACTCCCTGTGCATGGACTTATGGCACAAAGTCTAAAACAGGTAAAGAGTTTATAAAAGTCGGATTTAGTAAAGCTATAAAAGTAAAACAAATAGGTATAGCCGAAAGCTTTAAACCTGGAGCAATCGAAAAAATAGTTTTATATGGTAAAAACAGCAATGAAGTATTAACTGTTTACGAAGAAGAGGCAAAATTACTTAAAGAAAATAGTAGAATGCTAAATATTTTTATTAACGAGACACCTTTTGAGGTAGCAGAACTAGAACTTATTTTAAACTCTAATAAAGTTTCAAATTTCGAAATAGATGCAATAGGTATTTCAAACAGTAATGACACTATTAAACCGCGAATCAATATACCTTCAAATTTAAAATATTTTGCCGAAAAAGAATCTCTTGGACCTCAAATAAATACCGAGTATGACGAGAGGGCACCAGTAATTTCTGCTGATGGTAAAGAAATTTTTTTTGTTAGAAAAAATCATCCGAATAATTTTGGCGGAATTGCTGATGAAGATGATATTTGGTATTCAAAAGAAGTTGATGGTAAGTGGCTTCAAGCAATTAACATCGGTGCTCCTCTAAATAACAATCTGAATAATTTTATTCAAACTGTTACGCCAGATAATAATATGGTTTTGCTTGCTAATGTTTATGTAAAAGAAAGAAACCAGGTAAAATTAAAGCCAGGAGTGTCTGTATCTTATAAAACACGTTCAGGATGGTCGTTTCCAGAAGAACAAAAAATAAAAGATTTTAAAAATAATAACCAGTATGTTAATTATTTTTTAACAGCAAATGGTAAGTATTTACTTATGGCAATTGAAACCGACGATGGATATGGTGGACTTGATTTATACATGAGCTACAAAACAGGAGATAATACATGGTCTAAACCTTTAAATTTAGGACCAGATGTTAATACTGCCGCAAACGATTATTCTCCATTTTTAGCAGCAGATGGCATTACTCTATATTATTCAACTTCGGGTCATGCCGGATATGGTAAAGAAGATATTTTTTTAACAAGAAGAATAGATGATACATGGCAACGCTGGACTGAACCAATGAACATGGGAAAACCAATTAACTCTAATGAGTCAGATTCAAAATTTTCTATCCCGGCTTCAGGAAGTTATGCTTACTTTTCATCAAAAGATGGATCAGTTGGGTTAAACGATATTTTTAGAATATTACTACCTGATACAGCTAAACCCACTGCTGTTGCATTGCTAAAAGGTAAAGTGTTAGATTTTTCGACAAAAAATCCTATAGGTGGTGCTGTAATAATTTATAAAAATCAGCCCGACGAGGTAATATTTGTAAAAGAGGTAACCGATTCAATGACAGGAGCCTTTAGTTTATATTTGCCTGTTGGATATGTATATACAGCTATTATTAAAGCCGGAGAATATATAGATGGAAAACAAACCTTAGATTTATCATCTATTTATAATTTTACAATTATTGAACAGCAGCCTGTATTATTGATTAAGAAAACCGCATTTAAAACAATTAAAGGAAAGTTAGCAGACAAGCTAAATGAAAAAAAACTATCAGGAGCAAAAATAGCTTTAGTTGCAGATTCTGCATCGGGGAAAATATTAGCTGTAACATACACTAATGAAAAAGGTGAATACGAATTTAAATTGGAAAATATTGATGAAAACGAACGTCTTTTTCTTGTTGTAGAAAAAGATGAGTATCAAGATTTTGCGATTGAACTCGGCGATATTAGCAATGAAATAGAGATACCACTTGATATTAGTTTAGAACCCGAAATAAAGCAAAATAAAATTATTGAATTTCACAATATTTATTTTGATTACGGAAGTGCAAACTTAAAAGATGAATCAAAAGCTGTTCTCGACAGAATAGTTGAAGTAATGAACGAAAATCCAACTTTAGAAATAGAGTTAAGCGGGCACACAGATAGTCAATCGAGTGTTAGTTTTAATTTGAACTTATCGCAACGTAGAGCAAATTCGACAAAAGAATATATTGTATCGAAAGGAATAAATCCAGAAAGAATTGTTGCAAAAGGCTATGGCGAAACAAAACTTTTAAATCATTGCAAAGATGGTGTAAAATGTTCCGATGAAGAACATGCAATAAATAGAAGAATAGAAATAAAAGTAATAAATATATAAATCATGAAAAGAACTTTCATATTACTTGTTCTATCAATAGCTATCTCAAATTCGTTATTTTTACAAAATATACCCGATTCACTTCAACCTGTTATTGGTTCTAAATCGGCAAAAGAGCAAATAACATATTTGTCTAAATTAGCTAATGAAAATTTAAAGAAGAAACCTGCAGCTGCGTTCGAACTCGCCAAAATAGCAAACGAAATTGCAGTTAAAAATGGAGATAAAAACAACGAAGTAACAACATCAATTCTTGTTGCAAGGTCATCTCGCTTAATAGGAAAATCTGCTGAAGGAATAGAATATGCTAACAAAGCTGTGCAAATTTTAACAGCAACTAATCAAAAACAATTCTTAGCTCTGGCATACTATGAACTTGGTTTTCTTTATAAAGAAATAAATAAATTTTCAGAATCTGCTAATTCGTTTAATAAGTGTGTTAGTATTTACGAAGAATCAAACGATAAAAAAAATTTATTTATTAGCTTAAGTAATCTTGGTTCTGTTTATGATAAATCTAAGCAATTTAAACTAGCAATAGAAACTTTTCGAAAGGCAAAAAAAATAGCCGAAGAACTTAACGACAAAAAAGAATTAGCATTTATTATTAGTCAACTTGGGGCAGCTTATGCTAATTACGGAAATACAAAAGAGGCTTTAAATGAACTTAAAACAGCTAAAGAGATTGCTCAAAGTATTGGAAATAATGCTCTTGTAAATCAAATTCAAACAAACATAGACATTTTACAACAAAAACTGGCTGTAAAAGACAAGACAGAGTTCGAAAAAGAACAAGAGAAAGAAAAAGAAAAATACATTAGTACATTGCAAGCTGAATATGAATCTATTAAACTACAATCATTAAAAACATTTGAAGAGATTGAAAAACTTAGAATAGAAGACCAGGTTAAAGAATACCGTTTGAAAGCAATACAGGGCGAATATGAAAAACAACTGCTAGAAAATCAGATGAAGGAACAAAATTTAAAATTACTTGAAGCTGAAAAGAAACAAAAAGATGCAGAAATATTACGACAAAACGAAATTCTTTCGTATCAGAAAAGAGTTCTTATTATAATAGCCTTAGCTTTGGGGGTAGTAATATTATTGCTAGTTTTTATAATACGTTTGTATCTTGTTAATAAACGAACATTAAAAATAGTTCAACAACAAAAGTTACAAATAGAAAGGCAAAAAGATGAAATAGAAATTATAAACAAGGAATTGGCTCATCAGAATACGATTATTCGCGAAAGCATTGATTATGCTAAACATATTCAACTTGCCACATTACCTAATACAAAAAATATTCAAAACTATTTAGACAACTTTTTCGTGTTTTTAAAACCTCGCGATGTTGTTAGCGGCGACTTTTTTTGGTTTCATCATGTAAATAATATTTCTATTATAGCAACAGTTGATTGTACAGGTCACGGAGTACCAGGTGCTTTTATGAGTTTAATAGCTAATTCATTGCTGAATAAGATTGTTAAAGAAAATAATATTACTAAACCAAAATTAATTTTGGAAAAATTGAATAGAGAGGTACTTGAAACAATGAAACAAAGCGGCGATGAATTAGATAATAGTATGGACATTTCGGTGTGTGTGGTTAATAAAGAAAATAATGAAGTTAATATCTCTATGGCAGGACATTCATGTGTTATTTTTAAACCAAATAAAGAATTGTTAGAATTTGATGGCAAAGATTATGCAATAGGTGGAGTTTTTGCGGAATTAAATACTGATTATAATAGTTTTGATTACCAATTTCAAAAAGGAACTTTTATTTACTTTTACAGTGATGGCTTTCCCGACCAAGTTGGAGGACAAGAAAAGAAAAAATTGGGAAATAAAGCATTTATCGAAATTTTAAAAAAAGCAAATGAATTAGAGTCAAATAATCGTCAGGAATTTTTTGAAAATACTTTAATAGAATGGAAAGGCGAAAAAAAGCAGGTTGACGATATTATTGTAATAGGATTTACAATATAACATGAAACAGTATGCATACGTTAATATTGCATGCTTGCCACTTAGGAATATGCCAAGTGAAAAAGCTGAAATAGCAAGTCAATTATTATTTGGTGATATTATTTTTATTATAGAAAAACAAGGAAATTGGTCGAGGGTAGTATCGCTTTTTGACGAATATGTTGGTTGGATTGATAATAAAACTTTGTATTATTTCAATTGCCTCGACGAAGTTAGTAATTACAATACTTCGGTTGTAGATTCTCTTTATATATGGGCTACAAACAATTATAACGAAAGTATTTTAATACCATCGGGTTCAACTTTACACAATTATAATCCAAACGACTTAACATTCTTTTTTTTGGGACTTATTTTTAAGTTAAAACAAAATATAACAAAATTAGAGGCAAATAGTTCTAACATAATACAATTAGCTTATAATTTTTTAAATTGTCCTTATTTATGGGGTGGAAAAACTGCTTTAGGAGTAGATTGTTCAGGACTTGTTCAAGTTGTTTTTAAGATAGTAGGAATACATTTGTTGAGGGATGCTGCACAACAAGTACATCATGGAAAAGTTATAAACTTTTTAGAAGAAGCAAAGCCTGCCGATTTATTATTTTTTGATAACGACGAAGAAAAAATCGTTCATGTTGGTATTTATTTAGGGAATAATAAAATTATTCATGCTTCTGGAAAAGTTAGAGTAGATGATATTGACAATTATGGTATATTCCGAAAAGATGTTCAAAAATATACTCATAAACTTCGCATAATTAAACGAATTATTTAGTAAATGTTTAAACGAATACATATTATTCTACACTTTTATTACGAAACTTTTTATTTTGCTTTAGATGCAATTAAATTAAATAAATTAAGAGCATTTTTATCTTTAATAGGAATAACAATCGGAATTTTTTCAATAATAACTGTATTTACTGTGCTCGATAGCATGGAAAGAGCTATTCGAACAAGTATAGAATCTTTGGGAAGCAATATTTTATATGTTCAAAAATGGCCATGGGAATTCAGTAACGATTATCCATGGTGGAAATATTTAAGCAGACCTGTTGCAAAAATAGAAGAAGCTGATGAATTAGCAGAACGCTCTTTATTATCTGAAGCTATTTGTTTTAATGCAAAAACTTCTGTTAATGTAGATTATAATGGCAAAGAAATACAGGATGTGCCATTGGTTATAGCAACACACGATTTTGATAAAGTCAGAAATTTCGAAATAGAAAAAGGACGCTATTTTACTGAAATGGAGTCGAAAAGTGGTTCTAAAAAAGTAATTTTAGGTTCGAATGTTGCTGAAATATTGTTTAGCTCACAAAATCCTATTGGGAAACATGCTACAATTAATGGGCAAAAATTTTTTGTTATCGGTATTTTTAAAAAAGAAGGAACAGGTATTTTCGATCAGGGAATGGACAATGCCTTTTTAGTTCCATTTAGTTCTGTTAAATATTTGTTTGATTTTGAAGAAGATAGAATGGGAACTACTATAATAGTTAAAGCCAAACCAAATATTGATTTGAACGATTTATCAAACGAAATTAAAACTATAATGCGTTCAATAAGAAGAATTAGACCCACAGATGAAGATAATTTTGCTATAAATAAAGCCAGTGTTATTACCCAAGGATTTAATGATTTATTTGGAGTAATTGACACGGCTGGGATAATAATAGGTGGTTTTTCTATTTTAGTTGGTGGTTTTGGTATAGCTAATATTATGTTTGTTTCGGTTAAAGAACGAACTAAACTCATTGGAATACAAAAGGCAATTGGTGCAAAAAAGGAATTTATATTGTTTCAATTTTTAAATGAAGCCGTCTTATTATCATTAATTGGCGGAATTTTTGGATTGCTTTTTGTATGGGTAGCAATTTTTTATGGGGAAAAGCTGATTGACATGTCATTATCTTTAAGCGTTATGAATATACTAACAGGTATTTTTATTTCAATAGGAATCGGTATTGTTTCCGGTTTAGCTCCGGCAATGGCTGCAGCCAAAATGAATCCAGTAGATGCAATAAATTCAAACTTTTAAATATAAAATTATGAGAACAATTATTTATTTTTTTATTTTTAGCTTAATCTTTAAAATTGTTTTTTCGCAAAAAAACACAATACCTTTAAAAACAAATTTGAAGGAGGTTACAGTCTTTTTATCTGGAGTACAGATTGAAAGAATAGGAAGCATAAACATACCAGAAGGGAACAGCCTGATTGTTGTTAAAGAATTACCGTCAGATTTAGTTTCGCAAACACTTCAGGTTAATGGTAAAGGTGATTTTACTATTTTGTCTGTCTCACATAATACCAATTACTTGATTGATCAGATAAAGCCCAAAGAGGTGTTAAATATTGAAGATAGTGTACAAAAGTTAAAAGATTTTATAGCAGAGAAAAACTATCAATTATATGTTTACAATCAGGAAGAAGCATTTATTTTAGCAAATAAACAAATAGGTGGACAAAATACAGGAGTTAGTGTTGCCGCTTTGAAAGAATCGAGTGATTTTTTGCGAAATAGGTTGATGGATATTAAAAACAAGCAATTCAATTTGAATAAACAGGTTACAGATTTACAAAATAGAATTTCGAAATTCGAAAATCAACTTAAAGAGCGAAATGCAAAAAATAATAAACCTACAAGTGAAGTATTGATATCGGTATGGGCAAATAAACCTATGTTGGCAACATTTAGTATCAAATATCTAGCATCGTCTGCAATGTGGGTTCCATCATACGATCTTAAAGTAAAAGATATAAATCAACCAATTCAGATTGTTTATAAAGCTAACATACAGCAAACAACCGGTGAAGAATGGAATGGAGTAAAGATGATTCTTTCTACTGCAAATCCTTTTCAAACAGCAAGTAAACCTACGTTTAACCCATGGTTTATAAGTTTTTATCAACCATTTAATTACAACAATAAAAGTTCAACAATGTATCAAAAAGGGAAATATGCAGAAGCCCCTTCTCGTTTGAATAAACAGGATGAAATACTTGAAATGGCAGAAGCTGACAAAGCTGAAATTTTTACAACACAACAAACAAACTTTACAACAGTAGAATTTGTAATAAATAAGCCTTACGATATTCCATCGAATGGTCAGAGTATTGCAGTAGAAATGTTGACAACTGAATTATCAACACAATACGAATATTTTGCATATCCTAAAGTTAATACATCTGCATACCTTGTTGCAAAAGTTAATGGTTGGGAAACGTTAAACATGATACCAGGCGATATACATTTATATTTCGAAAATACATATATAGGAAATTCCGATTATTCTGGTATTGCGTTAACAGATACAATTGATTTTTCACTCGGACAAGATAAAGGAATTTCAACTAAAAGAGAAAAAATAAAAGAATTTAGCTTTAAAAGAATTATAGGACTAAATCAACGACAAAGTGTTGGATTTAAAATTAGTGTACGAAATAATAAAACTATACCTATTACTTTAAATTTATACGATCAGTTACCAGTTTCTACAAACAAAGAAATTGAAGTTGAACGCATTGAATTATCTCAGGCACAAGTTGATGATTTAACAGGTAAAGCATACTGGAAATTGCAATTAAAACCAGGAGAATTAAAAGAATTGAAATTTATTTATGCAGTAAAATACCCAAAAGTTAAAACAATAATATTAGAATAAACTATACATGTTAAAAATTTTTTTAAAAAAAGACTTTTGGGAGTTATTTTGGGTTTTGACGTTGCGAGAAATTAAGATAAAGTATGCACAAACATACATGGGGGTTTTTTGGATGTTGTTTCCACCAATAATGGCAATAATTATTACTTCATTTTTTTTTGGTATACTTATGAGAGTAAGTGCCGAAATTCCTAATTACACACTATTTGCATATTGCGGAATGATGGGTTGGTATTATTTTTCATTCTTGATTTCATACACAAGTGTATCTTTAATTCAAAATATAGATTTGGTTCATAAAACAAATATTCCGCGAATTGTTATTCCATTGGCAAAAGCAATGGTTGGTTTTTTTGATATTATTATATGGGTAGCAATTTCTTTAATTTTAAAAGTATATTATAATTTGCCATATAATTTTTCAATGATTTTTATTATCGGTGTCGTATTTTTGAACTTTATAACTGGTTTTTCCATTGGTATTTGGATTGCTATTTTTTCTATTCGTTGGAGAGATATTTTTCAAATTATTCCATACATTATTGGTTTTACAATGCTTGTTACACCCGTATTATATCATATGAATATGGTTCCAAACAATCTGAAGTTTATTTTATACTTTAATCCAGTAGCGGGGGTAATTGAACTTTATAGGATTTACATCGTTAATACAGGCGAAAACATCGGAATGTTTTTACCTGGTTTTATTTTTGCTTTTGTATTGTTTTTTTCTGGGATATACTTGTTTATTAAACTAGAGAAAAAACTTGCCGAAACTATTTAAATTTTATGGAAAAAGTTGTTGAGTTTATCAACGTTTCTAAAAATTTCAAAAAAAGAAATGAAAAAAAATTGTGGTTTGGAATTAAACACGAAAAAATAATTGTTCTAAATGATATCACATTTTCAGTAAAAAAAGGCGAATTAGTTGCCATTATTGGAAAAAATGGTAGTGGCAAATCAACATTACTTAAAATATTGAATGGCGTTTATAAACATAATTCTGGTGTAGTCAAAGTGAACAAAACCACATGTGGACTACTCGATTCGCATATAGGTTTTAATAAGGATTTAAGTGGTTACGACAACATAATAATACAAGGTAAAATTTTTGGAATACCTGTTAAAAAAATAAAAAAACACATTGATGAAATAGCCGAATTTGCCGAAATAACAGATTTTTTATACACACCACTTAAGCATTATTCCAATGGAATGATAGCACGATTAACTTTTTCTGTTGTTACATTATCGAATGCCGATATATTATTATTCGACGAAGTACTTGCTTTTGGCGATATTCATTTCCAGCAAAAAGCATATCAATACATTAAAAGTATAAATTCAAAAGGAAAAACTATATTTATAGCTTCACATAGTTTGCTTGGACTTGTTCATATTTGCAATCGTTTTATTTTGCTTGATAATGGAAAAATTATATCAGACGGAACACCAGCCCATGTTATATTAAAATATTATGAACAGGCTTTTTATGTAATGAAAAATCAAAATAAAGTAAATAACTTTTTGAATGAAATAATTGAATTAAGAGGTATTAAAATAACAAATACAAGTTATTTTTTACAAGAAAATTATATTATTTTTAATATTTCTGTTTTATCAGAAATTGAAAATACAAGTGATTTTGATATAGGTCTTCTTTTTAGAGATTTCAATGGAAATGCAATAACAACAGTTAGTTTGAAAAAAAGCAATACTGAATTATTAGAAAAGATAAATAAAATTATTTTTTATGTTAATTATGAATTTATTAATATAGCTTATTTAATGGTATACCCCTTTATTGTACATTCTATTACAAACGAATATAAGCTTAGCCCAATTCCATTAGTCTTGAAAATCGATAAACATATTAATGCTACAGATTTTTTAAACAATACATATTCAATGTTAGGTTTAATAAACATACCAGTAAAAATAGAACTTTCTTAAAAATCTGATTTTTCTTAGTAAATAGAGGGTAGTTTTAAATTATTTTTGCAAAAAAGAAAATTTATGAAAAGAATATTGATTTTAGGTGCAGGATTTTCTGCAACTGTAATGATTAAATATTTATTAGAAAAGTCGCAAGAAAACGACTGGTATATTACAGTTGGCGATACCAATAAGTCGTTAGCTGAAAAAAAAGTAAGCAATCATTCGAGAGGCAAAGCTATAGAGTTCGATATTAATAATCATGAGATTAAAATAAAAGAAATATCGCAAGCCGATGTCATAATCTCTTTTTTGCCAGCCTTTATGCACCCTTTGGTTGCAAAAGAGTGCTTAATTCAAGGCAAACACATGATAACAGCATCTTATGTTTCGCCCGAAATGAAAAGTATTGCTAATGAAGTTAAAGAAAAAGGTTTGATATTTTTAAATGAATTAGGTGTTGACCCTGGTATAGATCACATGTCGGCAATGAAAATTATTGATGAAATACGCAGTAAAGGGGGAAAGTTAAAAGCTTTTTATAGCAATACAGGAGGACTTATTGCACCAGAATCTGATAATAACCCATGGCATTATAAATTCACGTGGAATCCACGCAATGTTATTCTTGCAGGGCAGGGAACTGCAAAATATTTAGAAAATGGTACTATTAAATATATTCCTTATAATCAGTTGTTTAAAAGACTTTACCGTGTAAATGTGCTTGATTTAGGGGAGTTTGATGTTTATGCAAACCGCGATTCAATTTCGTATCGTGAAGTGTATGATTTACACGATATTCCTACAATTTTTAGAGGGACGATGCGTCGTCCTAGCTACTGTCAAGCTTGGAATATTTTTGTACAACTAGGAATGACTGATGATACTTATATTGTAGAAGATTCTGAAAATATTACTTATCGCGATTTTATTAACATGTATTTGCCTTACGATACGAAACTTTCGGTTGAAGAGAAAATTTGCAAAATTTTTGATTTACCGCCCAATTCAACTGAAATGCAGTTAATTAGTTGGACAGGAATATTTGAAAAACAAAAAATAGGTTTAAAAAATGCAACACCTGCTAAAATTTTACAACATTTACTCGAACAAAAATGGAAACTTGAACCAAACGATAAAGATATGATAGTCATGCAACATATTTTTCAGTACGAACTAAACAATAAGTGGTATCAAACTAAATCATCGCTTATTGTTAAAGGACAAACACAAGAAATCACTGCAATGGCTATTACGGTTGGAATGCCTGTTGCTTTTGCTACTGAAATGCTACTTAAAAATGAAATAAATTTAAAAGGTGTGATTATACCTATTGTACCACAATTATATGTTCCTATTTTAAATAAACTTGAAAGTATTGGTATTAAATTTATTGAAGAAAACGAAGAAATTTTGAGTTAATTAAATGCACTCAAACATATTTTTTTTATCTGTTTTCGATATATTAAAATGCCTATCAAAAAGTTCACACAATTTTTTGTTTGTTTTTTCCACCGAGAGTGTAGCGAAATAGCAGCTAAAACATTAACTTAAACTTTCAACTTATTAAAAATACTTTACATGTTCAGAACTCTGATTAAAAATATCTTTAATTTTTTTGCAAATAAATTCGGCTGCGTGCCCATCTCCATATATAGGAGCATAATTTATTTTCGAAGCGTGTTGTATAAAGTATTGAACGGCTCCTCTTATTTTTGTTGCATCTAAATTTGTTACTAAGCCTGCTCCTTGCTCAACAATTTCTACCCATTCGGTTTCATTGCGTAATATAACACAAGGTTTATGCATAAAATAAGCTTCCTTTTGTAATCCTCCTGAATCGGTTATCACCATTTTGCATTCATTCAATAAAGCTAATATTTCAAGATATGAAACAGGTTCAATTAGATGGATATACATATTATTATCTAAAAGTCTCTTTACCTCAGGAATATTAAGATATAAGGCTTTTACAGTACGCGGGTGAATTGGAAATATTATATTTATTTTTTGTTCGTTGGCAAGTTCAATAAGCAGGTTTGCTATTTGTTTTAAATTATTTATATTGTCGGTATTTTGTTCGCGATGTATAGTTACTAGAGCAAAATCGTCATTTACAACATTTAGTATTTTATGCTTTTTAGCTTTATTTTTGAAATATTTTGCGTTGTCGTACATAATATCGCCGCTCATAAAAATGCCGGGACAATGTATATTAAAAGGTGGTGTTACATTTAATTCAAAGCCTTCTTTTTGTAAATTATGAATGGCTGTTTGAGTCGGCGCAAATAGCAATGAAGAAACATGATCGCAAGTGA
>JBBIKO010000030.1:11222-12479 GCA_037445415.1 Bacteroidota bacterium | reverse complement strand
TGGCTATTTGTAGAAGATCATGCAATAGCTATAAAATTGCTTTTTGAAACCGGGAAAATAGGCGAAACATATAATATTGGCGGCGAAAACGAGTGGCGAAATATAGATCTCGTCTGTAAATTATGCCAAATAATGGACAAAAAACTAAATAGAACTCAAGGAAGTTCAGAAAAACTTATAACTTTTGTAAAAGATCGTGCAGGACATGATTATAGATACGCGATTGATTGCTCAAAAATAAAAAAAGAGTTTGGATGGTCCCCATTGGTACAATTCGAACAAGGACTTGAATTAACTGTAGATTGGTACCTACAAAATGAACAATGGCTTAATAATATAGTAAGTGGCGAATATATATCATATTACGAAAAACAATATATACTTAGATAATGTTCGAAAAAATTTGTGTTGATATTCATTCTCATATCTTCCCAGGATTAGATGATGGGTGTAAAAGTTTAAGCGAGTCTATAGAAATAGCTCAGAAGATGTATTCTCTTGGCTATCGCAAAATGATTGTAACCCCACATAATCAGCAAAATTGGTTTAACAATCCGCCTGAAAAAATAATAGAAGCTCTTAACAAACTTAATATAGCTTTTTCTATTAATCGCTTAAACATGAAGTTAGAGGCAGCATCGGAATATTATTTAGATGATTTGTTCTTAAAACAAGTTCGTCAAAAAAAAGTGTTAGCTTTTGGGAAAAAGTTCGTTTTAATTGAGCTTTCACCTTTTATTCTTGATAAATTTCTCTTCAACCATATGCAAGAAGTTTTGGATGCCGGTTATGTTCCTGTATTAGCTCATCCTGAACGATATATTTATTTTTATCAACAAAAAGAAATGTACCATAAACTACATGAAATGGGTGTTAAACATCAAATAAATTTGGTTTCAATTTCGAAAAATGTATCTATTGAAATGAGAAGTATTGCCGAATATTTAATTGATGAAAAAATAATAAGTTTTTGTGGAAGTGATAGCCATTCAATTATAAATCTTAAAATTATGGAAACACTTATTAAAGATACACCATATTTAGAAAAACTAATTCAAACAAATCCGTTACTTAATGCAAGTTTGTTTTAACTAATTTATAAATAAAAATATCATTATTATTTTAAATGTAAAATTATTTATTGTAACCTTATCTTTTATAAATTAAATGTTTTAATTTTAAAAAAAATTTACATTTGGAAACAAAATAATACAATTGCACAAAAAATGAGAACAATTTTCTTTTTATCAGCATTAT
>JBBIKO010000030.1:7409-11200 GCA_037445415.1 Bacteroidota bacterium | reverse complement strand
AAATTTACAACCATTTTGGGGAAATTTACATTCCCATACTAGTTATTCTGACGGAGAACAAACACCAAACGAAGCATTTTCTTATGCAAAAAATGTTGCTGGTCTTCATTTTTTAGCTGTTACCGACCATCTGGAACAATTAAGTTCTTCCGAACTAAGTCAGTGCAATAATTTTGCTATACAACACTCACAAAACAGCATTTTTATAGGTTTTTGTGGATACGAATGGAGTTCTCCGTATTATGGGCATGTAAATGTATTTAATACAACTGAAGAACCCTCTGTAACTACGTATTATAGTTGGAGCGATTTTAGACAGTGGCTTATAGATAGGCCATCTGCTTTGGCACAGTTTAATCATCCGGGAGATGAATCATATTTTAATAACTGGTACGACTTCGAATACAAAGGACCTGAAACAGATGCTTGTTTCCCACTTATTGAATTTCAATCGGTACAACAAGCAAACGACTGGTACGAATTAGCTTTAAACAAAGGTTGGCATTTATCTCCCGTTTGGAATCAAGATAATCATTCGGCAGATTGGGGAACAAAAAACAATTGTAGGGCAGGTATTTGGCTAAGTCAATTAACTTACGAGAACATTATAAACGGACTTAGAGAAGGAAAAACTTTTGCAACAATGGATAAAAATGCGGCTATTTTGCTTACATCAAACAATACTATTATGGGAAGTACAACTAACAGATTGTTTAATATGCCTTTTAAGATACTACTTGCCGACAGTAATAACGAATCCTACTCTTCTATTGAATTACGTTCATCGAATGGATTACTGTTTTCATTTACTGCAAACTCAAATATTGATACAACATTATATTTAACCTTATACACCGAAAAATACATTTACATTAGAGCCACTCAAACCGATGGCGATATTCTTTGGTCTGCTCCTATTTATCTTGATGGCATCCTTTATCAAAAAGAAAAACCAAATGAACAAACTTTAATTGTGTATCATCATCAAAATAAGCTATATTTTAATGCTTTAAGAGAAGATTATTTTCAATTAAAAGTTTACAACACTACTGGACAAAGCATTTTTTCGAATAATATATTTTTATCTGAAAATTTTAATTCAATTGACTTAAATTTAAATACAGGTGTATATATTATAATACTCGAAAATTCTGATTATAAGTTTATAAAAAAAATATTTGCGAATTAGTTATTTTATTATCAAATAAAAAACCGAAATATAAAATATTATCTTTTTATAGAAACATTGCCTGTATATATTTCTTTACCATTATTCAAATTTACAATATAAAGGTAAGAACTTAAAGGTAATTTTTGTCCGTTATAAGTCCCATCCCATTGTTTAGAAAAATCTTTATATTCAAGTCCAGAACCATCAAACTTAAATAATAGCTGATTCCAACGATTGTAAATTTCAATAGAAACATGCTCGAATATTTCTATTCCTTTAATTTCGAAATAATCGTTAACACCGTCGCCATTTGGAGTTATTAACGATGGAATAATAAATTCTGCAGCTATATCACTTGAAGCAATGAAAGAACATCCTACTGCATCAGTAACTGTAACAGAATAATTTCCTGATTGTGTTATGTATATTGTGCTATCGGTTGATTGTGTATTCCATAAATAAGTATAAGGTAAAATACCACCAGTAATATTAACAGATGCTATATGACTTGTAGGGTCGTATTGAATATTAGCTGCACTTATATTGCTTGATATTATTATTGTAGTATCTATAATACTACATTGATTTGCATCAGTAATTGTAACTATGTAAGTTCCACTCGATAAGCTTGATAAATTATTACTATTATATCCATTGTTCCAATTGTAAATATATGAAGGTGTTCCGCCTGTTGTTTGAATTTGTATGTATCCAGCATTCGATTCACCACATAAAAATTGTGAATAATTTTTTGATATAGTTATGCTTGTTGGTTGTGTTATATTATAAGATTGCGTATATGAACAACCATTATCATCAGTAATTGTAAGAGAATATGTTCCAGGTAACAAATTATATATATTTTGAGATAAAGAGCCGTTACTCCAGTTATATTGATAAGGAATTGTTCCCCCTGTAACGAAAATAGTAATGCTACCATTTTGTTGTCCATAACATAAAACGTGTTGTATGTTGTATGTAACTTCAATAGCCTGAGGTTCGCTGACTATAACATTTTGTACAACCAAACAACCATTTTGGTCAGTAACAGTTAAGGTGTATAGTCCACCCGATAAATTCAAGTTAGATGTAAGTGTAACTCCATTACTCCACAAAACATTATATGGTGGTACTCCACCCTGAATATTTGCTTGTGCAGAACCATTATTTGCACCATAACAAGTAACAGAATTAGAACTTAAAGTTACAATAAGTGGATATGGTTCTGTTAATGTTTCAGAACCTACGGCAGTACATCCATTTGCATCGGTAACTGTAACTTGATACTGACCTGCTGGAATATTTTGTATAGTTGAAGTATTTAAGCTATTATTCCATAAAAACTGATATGGTGCTATTCCACCGGTTGCACTTACTGATATACTACCATTATTTAAACCTGCACACGTTATAGGTGTTGAACTAAAATTAAGCGAAATAGGTTGTGGTTGATAAATAGTATCTACAAAAGCCGATGAGCAACCATTAGCATCTGTAATATTTATAGTATAAACTCCCGAAATTAAGTTTGTAATTATATGTGATGTACTGCCAGTATTCCATAAATAGCTATATGGTGAAGTTCCCCCATTAACAATAACCTCTAAAAAGCCGTTGTTTTGACCAAAACACGATACATTTTGCTTAATAAACGATGCACTTATTGGCTGTGGTTGAGTAATTGTAATTATTTGTGCAACTGTACAATTATTAGCATCTCTAACTGTAACAGTATAAGTTCCTGCTGCCAGCATATTTTGCGATGCTTGTGAAGAGCCGTGTGCCCATGTATAAGTATAATTTGGTGTTCCGCCTGTTGGTTGCATTAAAATACTTCCATTTGTTAAGCCATAACAGGTAACATTATTAGAAATATAGTTAGGAACTAATGGTGATGGCTGATTTATTGTAACATTTACAACAGTTACACAATTGTTTTGGTCGGTAATACTAACAAAATAAGTTCCCGCCGATAATGTGTCTATTGTTGTAGAAATGGAATTATTTCCATAGCCACTAACCCCATTCGACCATTGGTAATGAAGTATTCCTGTTCCAGTAGCCGTTACAATAGCTTTACCATTGTTTTCGCCATAACATCTAACATGATTAACAACATTTACATTGGCAACAGGAGCACCTATGTTGCTAATATTTACTGAGCTAACCGCTGTACAGCCTAAAGCATCGGTAATTGTTAAAGTGTAAGATCCAGCAGCAAGATTTGTTATAGATTGAGTGTTTTGTCCAGAACTCCAACTGTATAAATATGGAGCTAAACCACCCGAAAGATTAGCTGTTGCAGAGCCGTTATTCTGACCACAAGAAGCGTCTGTTTTAGTTATGTTTAAATTAAGTGTTGTAGGAAAATATATGCTATTTGTGCTAATATTTGAAGTACAACCATTTGCAGTTACTTGTAAAGAAATATTATATGAATTACCAGCTAATCCAGTAATAGTGTGAGGTCCTGTACCTGTACCTGGGCTAGCATTAGCGCCTCCAAAATTCCAACTATATGAAGCACCACTAATAGGAGTACCTGAATATGTTATTAAACCGGAACTTCCACTACATACTGGATTTTGTACAGCAAACGATGAAGAAGGTATATTATTTA
>JBBIKO010000030.1:6600-7399 GCA_037445415.1 Bacteroidota bacterium | reverse complement strand
TTGGATAACGATTGCCAACGCATTGTGGATTGAAATATGCAATATAATAAGTTGTAGTATCGTATAAAATAGGCGTATTATATGAACTCCCAGTATGAAAATATGTTCCACCCGTTGGAACGTTGTACCAGTAAAAATTACCAAAACCAGTTGGCGAAGAAATATTAACATTTGCAGTATTGCCATCGCAGATGGTTGTTGGTGTGATAACTGGTACCGGTTCTCCTAAAATATACGCAAAGGGAGAATATGTTGAAGGTAATTGTACTATAATGCTTCCGTTGTTGCCTCCAGAAGCAGGAGTTGTTGTTGTAAGAATATGATTCCACGAAATATTTGGTGGGATATTCCCTCTAATCGCAGATATTATACATTCTTGCATACTGCTTTGAAAATCTTCTGATAAATTATATGAAAATCTTAGTGTACCTGATGGATTTCCGGAATTTGGTTCTATTTTTGTCCAGTATGAAGCATAAAATGAATTCGTATTATTTATACTATCTTGATTAACAAGTATCCAGCTTGTTCCTGTTGTATTTGTAAATGTAAACGTTAATGGCCTATATTTTTTTATTACACTATTAGAAACACCCACAGGAAACACATAAATATTGTTACTTATAGCTCTTTTTAAATTTCCTGCAACATAACTTGTCGAAGAATATGCTGTAAGACTTGTATTTACATCGTTATTTGATATATATATTTCAAAATTATTACTAGCATTTCTTGTATATACAATACCATTAGTTAAATTAAGTTCATAGGTTACATTTACATTTGAACCTAATCGAAC
>JBBIKO010000030.1:0-6542 GCA_037445415.1 Bacteroidota bacterium | reverse complement strand
TTGTCCCATTCATAATAACCCTGCCCTGACTAGCAATAAATGTTCCTGTGCCGCTGCAAGTAAAATCTTTTCCAACATATAACTGACGCGTTCCGTTTACATCCCAAGTTCCAGCAATTACTGAAAAATTATTTAATACATAAAGGTGTCCTAAGGGATTGTCGGTACCTTCAATTGGCGAAACTTTGCCAGACGATTTGTCGCAATTTAAGTTCCAAAAAGGATTTGACGAAGGATTTGCTACATAAATAGTTTGATTATTGGGCTGGCAAGAACTGTATGTATCGTATTTAATAATTAATGAACTATAATTACAAACAAAATTACCATTACAAGTCCAATTACCATAAAGAAATATATTTTTAAATCCTCCATAAACTGTGGCTCCGGCATTTATGACAATGTGATTTAAATAAAAACTGTATGCACCTTTTAAACTGTCTATCCCGTCAAACGTAACGGTAGCATTCGGAAAATTCATTGAATTACGGGCAAAAACTCCATCAGCAATTAAATTACCCCGTATAATTGTATTTGTTTGGTGTAAACTAACGC
This sequence comes from Bacteroidota bacterium, assembly GCA_037445415.1. Taxonomy (GTDB): domain Bacteria; phylum Bacteroidota; class Bacteroidia; order Bacteroidales; family GWA2-32-17; genus Ch61. Next base: position 5,987 of record JBBIKO010000030.1, on the reverse strand, counting down.
CTTTCCCAATAGCGTTGTTTGTATTAGCAGAACGTAAATGGTAAAAAGTGGGAACATTCCCGAGCATACGTTGAGCATCGTTTCCGTTAAATGTTACTGTTCCTGTGCCGTGATTAAAAGTTCCGCTTAACGTAAAATCGCCCGTTAGTTGAATTGTTCCGGAATTAAGATTTAAAGTGCCATAAATTTCAAGATTTCCACCTAATTGACCATTCCCGTTAAGTGTAAGAGTATAATTTCCTATATTTAAAATTCCACCAGAATTTATTTTTAATTTATAAACAGTCGAATTCACGTTAAGCGTTATATTTGCGCCGCTAACTATAACAACAGAATCGTTTGCACCAGGAATAACCCCGCCCACCCAAGAAGAAGCAGAATTCCAATTGCCCGTAACTGCATTACTTGTTATGGTAGCAGAATTTGATTGGGAGCAAAATAAAATCACTCCCATTAAAAAAATGGAAAATTTTTTCATAAGATAAAAGAATTTTATAGTAAGCTTGAACCTTTATTTTTTCCTTCAAAAACATTGAAGCCTATGAGTATCTCGTGGCTTCCGTTTGAATAATTTTTAATATTTGAAAAAGTATAATCGAAAGCGTATCCAAAGTAAAATTTATTGTATTTAAGCCCTACCATAAAGACCAAATCTTTACTTGTTCTGTAAGATATACCTCCCCAGTACATATTTTTATATATAGCTTTTGCATTCAAATCTATTTGCCATGGTGTACGCATTGTGCCCTTAATTAAAATAGATGGTTCTATTTCAAACTCTTCATTTATAGAATAACGGTAACCACCATTTAAATAATAGTGGCGAATTATTTGATTTTTATCTAAATTATTCTCTCCCAAATCAATTTTAAACTGAATAATTTGTGTGGCAGAAAACCCTACAAAATATTTTTCGTTGTATAAATATGCTCCGAAATCGGCATCGGGGACAAATTTTGTTATCTTGCCACCTGTTACAGAAACATCGTTTTGTTCTATAGTAACTAAATTTGATTCATCGAACTTGAATTGAAAAGCTTTAAAAGCTAACCCTAATCCTAATTTAGAATTAATTTCGGTCAATGGTAAATGATAAGCAAACGAAGCTTGCAATCCTGTTTGGCTTATTGGTCCAAATTTATCGTTAAAGATAAAACCACCCACACCAAATTTTTGATTATTAAGCAAATAATGAGTGCTTATTGCTTGAGTTGATGGTGCTCCTTTAATGCCAGCCCATTGTTGACGTGCTGTTATTCTTATAGGAAAATAATCTACACTACCAGCTATTCCTGGATTTAATAGAAAACTATTAAACATGTATTGTGAATATAAAGGTAATTGTTGACCTATGGTTTCAAAGCTCAAATAAAAAATAAAAGTAAGTAAAAAAACACCTTTTTTCATAGTTTATTTTTTGCAAATTTAAGATATTTTTTTTAATCCAATAATTTTTTATTAAAAATATCTTTATTTTTTATTAGTTAACTAATAAATTTGTTAAAATAAAAAAGCCCCAAGAGGGGCTTTAACAATTTTTTTAATAGTGAATATTACTTTTTATACTTGAATGTAATTCTTCCTCTGTTATTTCCAGTGCCTTGATTATAATTGGGTTCAACTGATAAAATTTCAATTACGTAATAAGTACTTCCTTTTTTACCAATGTAAACATCATTTGCTTGTGGATTTGTTACTGTAGCATTAGCTGTTCCAGCACTAAACAGTGTAGCTGCATTTTCTTGATATATGTTATTGTATGCTGTAGTTACTTTTACGTAAGTTGTTCCATTTGCAGAATCAGATATCCATGAACCAGTAAATGGACTACCTGCTGCATCTGTATTTTTCATTGATTTTGTTTCAGCAGGACCACTTACACCAACAGTTGCGTTACCATCTAAATTATAAGCACCATGAAGTAAGCCTTGTATATGATAAAATACACCATTGGTATATTCATTTGCAAAAGGTGTTTGAGAAGGAGCATTGATCTTTTTAATAGTTACTGTAATTGAAGTTTCATGATCTTTTTTATCTACTACTTTAAATATGAAAGAAATTGGATAAGTGTCGGTAGGAGTAAAGGTTTCGTTGAAGTTGTATGTGTATGTTGTTTTTCCAGCAAAATTCGAAGGATTGCCATAGCTAGTTTCGGTTGTTCCAACTCTTTTCTTGATTGTAAAAGAACTAATTTCGCCTTCAGCTTCAACGTTTACATTAAACAAAATAGTTGTATCTGCTGTAGCTGTAATAAAATACTCAACTTTGTTGTTTGTAACAGTAATTTCTGGTGCAGGTGTTTCCTCTTCCTTGTTACAAGAAGTAAAAAATGCAGCACCAGCTAACAAAATTAAAGAAATTGCAAATAGTTTTTTCATAGATTTAATTTTTTTGGTTAAACATGTTGCAAATTTATAACAAATATTTTATAAAAATCAAAAAAAAACGAAAAAAAAATGTTAAAATGATTATTATTTTAGTTTATTGTTAAAAATATTAGTATAGATATATTTTTTTTCATAACTAAAATGGTCATTAATTTTAAATGTGTGTTTAATAGTACCTTCCGAATAAAATACAATAACTTGAATGTACTGATTTAAAAAATCTTCAATATTTGTAGCTTTAATGCTAAGTTTTGCTTCTGCAATTGTATAAATTTCATCTTGAAACAGTGGACATTTTGACGAAATACTAAAAACTGAGTATATGCCATCTATTCTGCTAAAAAACATTTGCAATGGGCTAAATTCAACATCATGTAAAGTTGAAGGAATATGAATTTCAATTTTATAATTTTTTTCTATTGTTGTACCCGAATTTTTTATAATAAACTTAGGATAAAAATTTATTTCTTTAGGAATTCCATTTTCGAGCAATGCTACTCCTTGAGTATTTATAATTCCAACTAATTCGACTAATGGTTTATGTTGTACAAGGTATAAGCGCCTTACTTCATCTTCTTTTAAACAATAAATGTTTTGATTATGTATAGAATAATATCGTCCATCGTTATACATATAAGGACGATTATTTGAGTTAAATGAAATTACTATAATTCCTTTAGTTCCTTCGGTATATAATACTTTTAATTTTAAGTTGTCGAGTTTTGGTTGTATTTGTGTATAAATAAGTTGCTTTAACCATATTTCTGAAAAAGAATCAATATTTATGTATTCTATTTTATAAGCTCTTTTATTTTTTGTTTTAATTCCTAAAATAAAAATATGCCCTCTATTATTTGCTAATGCAGCAATGTATTTTAACAGTTTTTCTTCTTTTTTTGTATTTCCAGGTTGCCATACCGTAGCATCTAAAAAAAATAATGAACTTGAAACAGGCAATTTGTTTTTTACAATATCCTCAATATCGCTTATGGTAAGCAATTCTATATTCATAGATACAATATTACACAATAATGTTTTTCTAACCAAAAAATTGTATTGTTAATATCTCAAAAATTATTTTTTAGATTTACTTATAAAAAATTATCTTTGCAAAAAACATTTTACATTATGAAAAATAATTTGCCAATCAAAGGAATTCAAGAAGCAGATCTCAAAGGCAAAATTGTTTTAGTCCGTGTTGATCATAATGTTGTAAAAAAAGGAGTAATATTCGATCCCTATCGTATAGATGCAACATTGGGTACTTTATATTATATAAATGCTAAAGGTGGGAAAATAATTTTAATGACACACGTAGCTCGTCCGAAAAATAAAAAAACAGGTGAAATTGAAATAAACGAAAATACTTCTGTTCAGCCAATTGTTGATTATTTACAAAATAAACTTCATATAAATATAGGAGTTCCTGACTTTACGCGTGACGGAAATTTTGGATATTTTGGAATAGAGACATCTATAAATCACATGATACGTGAACTAAAAGAAGATAAACTCGATGCAATATATTTACCCAACACACGTTGGTTTAAAGGCGAAGAAGCTAAGGGTGAAGAAGCCGATCGTTTCGCACATCAGTTGGCTGGGGTTGCCGATATTTTTGTAAATGATGCTTTGGCTCTTGGCAGCCACACGCATCTACAGTTTTGGTTAATAAGTATTTGCCATCTTATGCCGGATTTTTAATGCAAAAAGAGCTAATAAATTTGGAGCGAATTTTTAACCCAACAAAACCATTTTTAGCTGTTGTTGCTGGCTCTAAATTTGATACCAAAATTGATTCACTTTATGCACTTATTCAAAAAGCTGATTATTTAATGCTTGGTGGTGTAATATATAATGCTTATTTAGCTGCAAAGTATGATTTTAAAATTAAAGGTATTGAACAAGATGATCTTGAACATGCTAAAAAATTTGTAGAGTTTGCTAAAGAATACAAAGACAAAATTTTAGAATGCCCTTATATTATTGAATCGGACACACTTGAAGGGAAAATTGAAGGGAAATACAGAATACACGATATCCGACAGCTTAATAAAGGAACAGAATTAAATTACGTACTTGATGTTGCATCAAAAAATTTTACTGAACAACATATTGTAGATGTTTTTCATAGTGCAAAAACTATATTTGTTAATGCTGTTATGGGATTTATGCCATATTTTAACGAAGGAACAATTGCTTTAGATCAAATTATTGATGAAAGTCCCGATTCGGTTAAATTATATGGTGGTGGCGACACTATGCAAGAATTAAAACGATTGCTTCCTGGCTTGTACATTGTTGCACTTGATAGCCCAAGATATTATATATTTACAGGAGGTGGAGCGGTATTAAAAGCCATTCAGGAAGGAACTTATTTGGGAATTGAACCAGTAAAAGCTCTTGTAAGGGGATAAAAAAAGACCGATTTTTTCGGTCTTTTTTTGTTTTTTAAGCAGGATGAATTGCCTCTACAGGACAAACATCTGCACAAGCACCACAATCGGTACAAACGTCTGGATCAATTTTATAAATTTCTCCTTCGCTAATTGCACTTACTGGACATTCATCAATGCATGTACCGCATGCAGTACAATCGTTAGTAATTACGTAAGCCATTGTTTAAAACTATTTTTGGTTAATCGGCACAAATATATGTATGTATTTAAAATTGAAAAATGATTTTAGTTTTATTTATCAACTTTTTTAAAACTGTTTAAATCCAATTATTTTTCTAACATCTGACAAGGTTTTTGAAGCACTTTGCCGTGCTTTTTCTGCACCATTATTTATAACTTTTTTCAAATAATTATTGTCTTTTTTCAACTCTTCTATTTTTTCTTTAATGGGATTAATAAATGTTATAATATTTTCAGCAAGTTGTTTTTTCATATCTCCGTATCTAATAGTGCAATCGTTGTATTTTTGCAAAAAGTATTGATAAGTTTCTTCTGAAGACATTATTTTCATCAAATCGAATAAGTTTTTAACTGGTTCGGACATAGGCTGATTTGGTTGTGTTGGTCCTGAATCGGTAACTGCTCGCATAACTTTTTTTCGAATTATTTCTGGGTTGTCTGCTAAATTTATGGCATTCCCTTCTGATTTGCCCATTTTCCCAGAACCATCAAGTCCTGGAATTTTTACTAATTCTTCTCCAAAATTGAAAGCTATTGGTTCGGGGAAATAGTCAACTTTATACATTCTATTAAAACGAGCAGCGAAATTTCGAGTCATTTCAAGATGTTGCTCCTGATCTTTACCAACGGGGACTTTGTGTGCTTTGTGAATTAAAATATCGGCAGCCATCAAAACAGGATAAGTAAGCAAACCAGTATTGATGTTATCGGGTTGTTTGCGTGCTTTTTCCTTAAAAGTTGTACATCGCTCAAGTTCGCCAAGATAAGCATTCATATTGAGCAAAAGAAAAAGTTCGGGTATTTCGGGAATATCACTTTGACGATATAATGTGCATTTTTCAGGATCAATGCCACAAGCTAAATATTCGACTAATACTTGTTTTGTGTTTTCAAACAAATTGTTGGTCGTAGGAAGGGTTGTTAATGAATGAAAATCGGCTATAAAAAAATAACATTG
>JBBIKO010000029.1:0-12590 GCA_037445415.1 Bacteroidota bacterium | reverse complement strand
AAGATGCTTGTATGCTATTCGGTTGCACCGATGGTGTACATCCATAAAGTGCAAAAGGAGATAATGTATAATCATTCCATGATGCAATAGATAGAGAACTTAATGGTGTTCCACTTGCAGATGTAGCTGTAACTGTTGCTTCCCATCTTGGTGTTGGCTGATCGTCCCAGTGTGCTATTTCATTAAATACACCATCGCTTTGAGAATCGTAATAAATTACAATATCATTGGGTGCTGTTCCTGAAATTCTATGTATGTTGTGAAAAAACTGATTGTTTATATTTCCAACTTGACCATCTGTAGTATTTATATCGAAACCTTCGTTTGTAGGACTATTATTTGCAAATCTTACTCCCATAACTTGTGCAGTCGTATTATTTGGAATAAGTTCAACAGGACGATAGCGTGGAGTACCCCATGACGATCCAACCGGAAAAATATATGGTAGAGTAGAATTAATTGCTCGAGATAAATAACCATTAGTATTGCTACTAACAAAACCTGTAGTAAATGTAATCGCATTTATTGCAGGATTAGAAACATACAAAACATACTGATTTGTTGCGAGTTCAAGATCGTTTAAGTATAAATTTCCTTCTACTTCTGCATTTATATTTAACGATTTTATCATTGTGCCTTCCAAACTAAGATTATAAAAATTTGTAGAATTACTACCTCCTATTATTTGATTTCCCCCTATTAATCGTACATATCCTGGACTAGAATTAATAAAAGCATTATTTGAAAGATTATTGTTTTCCCAGTTACCATGTAGTAAAATTGTTCCTGAATTATCTACACTTCCATTACTTTCATTTCTAAAATCTGCCAAGACATAAACATTTGTTCCCGCACTAATATTAAATGAACTATAGTTGATAATCTGTGTAAATAACAGAAATGATTTTAATATAAAAAAAATTAAGAACATTAATCTGTACATACATTCTTACGTTTTAAAAAATTTTAAACAAATATATTACTTTTAAATATAAAAACAATAATATTTATTCTTTAATTAAATAAATTTAAAAAGTAAATAAAGTAACTTTTAACTGAAAAGTAAAAAATCGTTTTAATACCTATAATGTTCGGGTTTATACGGTCCTTCTACTGATACTCCAATATAATTTGCCTGCCTTTCAGTAAGTTTTGTTAATTTAACTCCAATATGTTCTAAATGCAAGCGTGCAACTTCTTCATCAAGGTATTTTGGTAAACGATATACTCCAATATTATACTGCTTTTGATAAAAATCTATTTGAGCAAGTGTTTGATTTGTAAATGAATTACTCATAACAAACGATGGGTGTCCTGTTGCACATCCTAAATTTACTAAACGACCTTCTGCCAACAAAATAATGGAATGCCCATCTGGAAATATATATTGATCTACTTTTGGCTTAATATTTATCTTTTTAATGCCAGGATAGTTTTCTAGTTCATTTACTTGTATTTCGTTATCAAAATGGCCTATATTACAAACTATAGATTCATTTTTCATTGCTAACATGTGTTCTATAGTAATAACATCGAAATTACCTGTTGCAGTTACGAAAATATTACCTTCTTTAACTGCTTCTTCCATAGTTGTAACTTCAAAGCCTTCCATTGCCGCTTGTAATGCACATATTGGGTCAATTTCAGTAATAATAACTCGTGCTCCATAACTTCTCATAGATTTAGCAGAACCTTTACCAACATCACCATATCCTGCTACTACAACAACTTTTCCTGCTATCATTATATCTGTAGCGCGTTTTATACCATCAGCCAATGATTCGCGACATCCGTATAAATTGTCAAATTTTGATTTAGTAACCGAATCGTTTACATTAATTGCTGGAAAAAGCAATTCATTTTTTTCGTACATTTGATATAAACGATGAACGCCAGTAGTTGTTTCTTCACTAACACCACGAATATGTTTAACCATATTATTCCATTTACCAGGCTCATTTTTTAAAGTTTCTTTTAATAATGACTTTATTATTTTTTCTTCTTCTGAATTAGATGGTGTATCTAAAAAATTCGGATCCTTTTCGGCCTTATAGCCCCAGTGAATTAATAAAGTTGCATCACCTCCGTCATCAACAATACTAGTTGGACCTTGTCCATCAGGAAATGATAAAGCTTTTAATGTACACCACCAATATTCTTCTAATGTTTCGCCTTTCCAAGCAAAAACTGGAATGCCTGCTTTAGCTATTGCAGCTGCTGCATGATCTTGTGTTGAAAATATATTGCAACTTGCCCATCTAACTTCTGCTCCTAATTCAGCCAGAGTTTCTATTAGAACCGCTGTTTGAATTGTCATGTGAAGTGAACCCGTTATTCTAGCACCTTTTAGTGGTTTATTATTACTATATTTTCGTCTTAATGACATCAAACCTGGCATTTCAGTTTCTGCAAGTTTTATTTCTTTTCTACCCCATTCTGCTAATGATAAATCTTTAATTTTAAATTCGTGAACCATTGTTGAAACAGACATAAATTAAAAATTTTTACAAATATACATTAAGAATTTCAATTTTAAATAACCTTAAATTTGTTTAGAAATAATCATAGTCAATATTTTATATTAGAAATTTTTTTTACTCGATTCAAATGTCTTCCACCTTCAAATTTAGTGTTTAAAAATATCTTTAAACACTGTAAAGATGTTTCTTCTGAAATAAATTTTGCTGGCAAAGCCAAAACATTTGCATCATTATGCAATCGTGCTAGTCTTGTTATTTCTTCATTCCAACACAAAGCACAACGTACATTTGGATATTTATTTACTGTCATACTTACACCATTGCCACTTCCACACAAAACTATTCCTTTTTCATAAATTCCACTATCGACATCAATAGCTAATTTGTGAGCATAATCAGGATAGTCAACAGATTCTTCTGTAAATGTTCCTTTGTCGTCAATATGGTAATCCATTTTTATTAACTCTTCTATTAGAAACTTCTTTAACTTATAGCCTGCATGATCTGATGCAATTACAATTTTTTTCATCTTTATATTTGTTGTTTAAAACTTCAAAATTATTAATAATACTTAAACAATTAAATTTCAAAATATTTATATTTTCTTAAAAATCAAAAATATTTTAAAATCAAACATTTAATATAATTGTTAGTTTATTGTTAATACTTTTTAATTTTTTTTTATAAATTTATTTGAAACTTACAAATCTAAATTGCATTAAATTTTTTTAGATAAATACAAATTTTTATTTCCTTAATTTTTGTAATTTTTCTGACAAAAAATAAACATACTGTTATAAAATTTTTATAAAAAAATATGTGTTAAACATACTTATAAACATATTTAATATTTTTAATTAAATTATTAATTTTCAGCATAAAATATCAGTTAATATAATGTTAATTAAATTAATTTATTGTTAATTTTACAAAAGCCGAAAAATTTTTTCAACAGTATGAACAATAAATAATATACATCACATATTTTCATTAAAAAAATTTAATTTATATTATAATTTTGTAATTTTATTTATTTATTTAATGCTATGTTGATATCGAAAATAGAAGAACTTAAAAAGAAAAAGAATGCAATAATTTTAGCACATTATTATCAAAATTCTGAAGTTCAGGATATAGCCGACTTTATAGGAGATAGTTTACAGTTATCACAAAAAGCTGTTGAAACAAATTCAGAAATTATACTATTTGCAGGAGTTTATTTTATGGCTGAAACCGCAAAAATTTTATCACCTAACAGAAAAGTTTTAATACCAGATAAAGAAGCAGGTTGTTCGTTAGTTGACTCAATAGATGTTAATAAATTTGCAAAATTTAAAGAAAAATATCCCAATCATGTTGTTGTATCATACATTAATACTTTAGCAGAAATAAAAGCAATGTCGGATATAATATGTACTTCATCTAATGCTGTAAAAGTTGTTAACAGTATTCCAAAAGAAAAGAAAATTATATTCTTGCCAGATAGAAATTTAGGAAATTATATAAGGAGCATAACTGGTAGAGATATGATAATATGGGATGGTGCATGTTATGTGCACGAAGAGTTTAGTTTGGAAAAAATATTAGAGATTAAAAATCTAAATCCAGATGCAAAAATTATATCACATCCAGAATGCAAAGAACCTATATTGTTAGTTTCTGATTATGTTGGTTCGACTTCTGCTTTGTTAAATTTTGTAATAAAAGATGATGCAAAAAAATATATAGTTGCGACAGAGTTTGGAATATTACATCAGATGAAAAAGGCAGCACCAGATAAAGATTTTATACCAGCACCACCTATTGATTCAACATGTGGTTGTAATAATTGTAAATATATGAAACTTAATACATTAGAAAAGATATACTTCTCATTAAAAAATGAACAACATGAAGTTGTAGTTTCTGATGATATAATAAACAGAGCCTATTTAGCAATAAAAAGAATGTTAGAGATAAAATGAAATTATTTATATTTATAATAGTTACATATCTTATTTCAAATAAAATACATTCACAAAGGCAAAATGACATATTAGATGGTGAAGTTAAATTCTTTTACGAAAATGGAAAAGTTTCGAGTGAGGGTTTTATGAGAAATGGAAAACCTGATGGATACTGGAAATCGTATTATCCAGATGGGACATTAAAATCAGAAGGAAATAGAAGATTTTTTATGCTAGATAGTGTATGGATATTTTATAATGAAAAAGGAGATACATCAAAGATAATAAATTATAAGAACGACAAAAAGCATGGGTTTTTTATAAGTTATGAGTATAAGTACGATAGTTTAAAAGGTAAGCATGGCGGTATTGTATCAAAAGAGCTTTATTTAGATGATGTAAAACAAGGCATCTCATATTACTATAAAAATGGAAAATTGTATAAACAAGTATATTACGAAAATGGAAAAAGACACGGTTTAGAAAAAGAATATGATAATAATGGAAATTTGATTACAATAACAGAATATAAAAACGATTTTATAGTAAGTAGAGAGCAAATAAATAGAATAGATGATAAAGGTTTGAAACAAGGTATATGGAAAGAATTTTATCCGAACAATAAAATTTCAAAAGAAATTAAATATAAAAATGACACAATTGTTGGAGTGATTAAGGAGTATGATATATACGGAAGTTTAATCTCAAAAAAGAGATATGATATGGAAAAAGGTATATTTGAGGAAGTAAAAGATACAACGAATGTATTAGAATGGAGAGAAGAATATTATGAAAATGGAAAACTTAAATATTACGGAGCTTATAATAACGGTATAAAAGTTGGCTTGCATAAAGAATATGAAATAGACGGAAAAGCGATAATAGCAAAAGAATATAATGAAAATGGTCAGCTAATAGCTGAAGGTATAATTGATACGCTTGATAGAAAACAATCTGAGTGGAAATTGTATTACGAAACAGGTGAAATAAAAGCAAAAGGAAGATATCAAAATAATCAAAGAGTTGGCGAATGGGTATATTACTTTATAAAAGGAAATATAGAACAAAAAGGAAGTTTTAAAAAAAATAAATATAATGGAAAATGGGTATGGTACAACGAAAACAGAAACATAAGACGTGAAGAGTATTATGAAGATGGAAAAGAGGAAGGAGAATTTGTAGAGTACAACGATACAGGAAAAGTTATTTTAAAAGGAAAATATTTAGATGGCGAAAGAACAGGTTTATGGATTTATGACGTTGGCGATATAATTGAAATAGGAAAATATGTCGAAGGAATGAAAGACAGCGTATGGAAAAGTATATATATTAATGGAAAAGTTGCAGAAATAGGTGGTTATTTGCAAGGACAAAAGAATGGAAAATATAAATGGTATAATACCGATGGGACATTAAAGTTAGAAGGTTATTATATTATGGGAAAAAAGGAAAAAAATTGGTATTATTACGATGGAGATGGAAAGTTGTATTTAACTATTAAATATAAAAATGATAAAGAAATTAAAATAAACGGAAAAAGAGTAAAATTACCTAAAGGTTCTTTCGAATAAAATAATTATTGCGAAAGAAATTAAAAATTTGATGTGCCTTATTTTTTCCAACAACATTTTCTAGCATTAAAATATCAGCTTCAGCAATATTTTCAATAGAAGTAAAATGAAGAAGTAATTTTTGAATAGTTTTTTCGCCTATATTAGGAATTGAACACAAAACAGAATTGAAAGAATTTTTTACTTTTTTTTCGCGATGAAAGCTAATAGCAAACCTATGTGCTTCGTTACGTATGCGTTGAATAAGTTTAAGTGTTTCAGATTTTTTATCTAAGTACAATGGTAGTGTATCATTTGGTTTATATATATCTTCGAGTTTTTTCGCTATGGATATAATGTCAATATCGTTTAAATTTAATTTTTGCAGTGATTTTAGAGCAGAAGATAACTGACCTTTACCGCCATCTATAATAATTAAATGTGGAAGTGTTTTGTTTTCGTCTAAAACACGTTTATATCTCCTGTAAACTATTTCTTCAATAGCTAAGAAATCGTTAATAGTTGTAGTATGTTTAATGTTATATTGCCTGTATTCAGATTTAGCAGGTTTTCCATTTAAAAAAACAACACAAGAACCAACTAATTGATTACCAGAATGATGTGAAACATCAAAACATTCAATGCGTACAGGCAAAGCCTTCAAATTCAACTCTTTTTTTACTTGTTCTAATAATTTAACATTTACATTTCCATAATTTGCTTTAAGTTTATTCAAGTTAAATTGGTGAATAAATGTTTTCAAATTTGCTTCAGATAGTTTTAAAAGCTTTAGTTTGTCGCCAGATTTAGGAACTATAAATTTTATATTTTCAAAATTGTTTATTGGTTTAATAGGCACAATAATATTTGTATTTTTAGAATTAAAAATATCTCTTATGTGTTTAATTCCAAAAAGAAATATTTCTGTATCAGTTTCGTTTAATTGTGGTTCTAAAATTAAGTTGTGTGATTGTACTATTAAACCGTTATTAACTTTAATGTAATTTATAAAAAAATATTTTTCTTCACGAAGAAATGTAAATGCATCTAAGTTTTTGAAATTTGGACTTACAACAACAGACTTAGATTGATAATTTTGCAAAATATCATATTTTAGTTTATATTCTTGAGCTATTTCGAATTGCAAATTCGAAGCATAATAGCTCATTTTATCTAAAATATGATTTTGAACATAATTAAGTTCGCCTTTTAGTACTTTTTCTGCAAAAGATATAGATTGCAAATAATCATATTTAAAAATCTTATTTATGCAAGGAGCTTTACAATTTCCTATGTGATATTCAAGACAAGGCTTATATTTATTTTTAGTAATGTCTTGTTCTTTCAAATTAAGTTTACAAGTTCTTATATTGAAAAGTTTATGTACAATTTCTAGTAATGAATACAATAAATTAACAGAAGAATAGGGTCCAAAATATTTCGAGTTATTGGCAGTATAAATACGAGTTTTAATTATTCTTGGGTATTCTTCATCAGTAATTTTAATCCACGGGTATGTTTTATCATCTTTAAGTAAAACATTATATTTTGGTTTAAGCGACTTAATCAAATTGTTTTCCAATAAAAAAGCATCGTGTTCGTTGTTTGTTATAATGTATTCTATATTAGTTGTTTTAGACAAAAGAACATTTAATTTACCACTAATGTTTTTCGATTTGGTCCAATAATATAAAATTCTATTTTTCAAGTTTTTAGCTTTTCCAACATATAAAACATTTTTTTTATCATCAATAAATTTGTAAATACCTGGTTTTGAAGGAAGATTTTTTAAAACAATATCTAATGAGGTATTTTGTTTCACGTGAAACATAAATCAAGAGTGAGTTAAAGGATAAAATGATAAATCATTTATTTTAAAAAGTCCTTTGTCGCTTATTTTTATATCAGGTATAACTAATAGTGCCATAAATGATAAAGTCATAAAAGGGGCATTAAGAGAAGAACCAAGAAATGTGTTTACAAAAGTTTGCAATTCTTTATATTTAGTTGCTATAACAAAACCATCATCATTAGACATTAGCCCTCCTATTGGTAAAGGAAGAGATAATGAGAACTCGCCATTTGAAGCAGCTAAACCACCAAAATTTTCAGAAAGTTTATTAAAAACATTTAATATGCTTAAATCGTCGTTTCCTGCAATAAGTATGTTGTGACTATCATGTGCAACCGTACTACCAAATGCTCCATTTTTTAAATTTACATTTTTTATTAATCCTAATGAAGGTTTTTCTCTTTTATATTTGTTTATAACAACAATTTTATCGAAACCATATTTCAATTGCCCCAATTTATCGAAAATATCATCGTATTTAATTATAAGTTCATTTGTTAATAGTTCACCATCAACACATTCAATAACTCTATAAAAAGAAGATTTAGGAATTACCAAGTCTGAAATAGTTAATGATGGTTCGCACCAAGTATTTATGTATTTGAAATTAACTGATTCTTGAAAAATATAAGAAGAAATTGGTTTACCATTTATATACGTATCAATAATTATATCTGCATATTTATTGTTACATATTATAAAATCGGCTGGGTCATTTAATTGCAACAATCCTACTGGCAAATTATAATGTTTTATTGCATTGTATGATGAAGCTCTTAAAGTATTGAAATAATTCAATTTTTGTTTAAATGCTTCTTTTACTAATTTATTAATATGCCCGTCGAGTAAATCATCAGGATGTGAATCATCTGTACAAAGCATTATATGGTTTGGATACATATCTATTAGTGGAGAGAGTGAATTAAAATTTTTAGCTGCACTTCCTTCACGAATTTGAATTTTCATACCAAGCGAAATTTTTTCAATAGCTTCTTCTATTGTAGAACATTCGTGGTCAGTAGATATACCTGCGTTTACATATTTAGCCAAATTTTCTCCATTAAGTTGTGGTGCATGTCCATCTATTGGTTTGTTGAATTGTTTTGCAAAAGAAATTTTTTTATGAACTTCTTCGTCGTTGTTTATTACACCTGGAAAATTCATCATTTCGCTAAGTGCTACAAAATGCTTTTTGGATAATAAGTTTTTTACGATATTACTATCAATTGTTGCTCCAGATGTTTCGAATGAAGTAGCAGGAACGCAAGAAGGAACAGTAAAAAATATTTTTAGTGGTGTTTCTTTTGCGTTATCTATCATAAATTGAATACCATCTAAACCACAAACATTTGCTATTTCATGAGGATCTGAAACAATAGCAACTGTTCCGTATTTTAATGCGTATTTCGAAAAAGAAAAAGGAGATAACATACTGCTTTCTATATGCACATGAGAGTTGACAAAGCCTGGCATTATATATATATCTTCATTAACATTTTTTTCTACAATTTTATGAATTTTAGTAGTAAAATGTATTTCGCCTTTAAATATTCGTTTGTTTACAATATCAACAATATTACCTTTTAAAATTTTCATATATTGACAATATAATTTGTTTCACGTGAAACATAAATTTGTTAAAATTTTTATCTACCTAAATATACTAATAATATCTGAATATCTGAAGGAGAAACTCCAGGAATTCTTGAAGCTTGACCAATAGATATAGGTCTTATTTTTAATAATTTTTCTCTTGCTTCAGTTGAAATAGAGTTAAGTTTATGATAATCAAAATGTTTTGGGATTTTTAAATTTTCAAATTTTTGTATTTTATTGGCAATTTGTTGTTCACGATCAATATATCCAGCATATTTTATTGATATTTCGGCTTGTTCTACAACATGATAGCGTAAATCGTCTGGTATAGTCGAAACTATATTTTTTAATATTTCGATGTATTCTAATAAAGAACTTATATTTATTTCTGGACGACTAAGTACGTCGCGAAGTTTTATCTTTTGCTTTAAAGGTGCAGATGGAAGCTTTTCTAATAAATTGTTTATATGTTCGGGTTCAACAGAATAATCTTTAATAAAATTGATTAGTTTTTCGGTATGTTGAAGTTTAGATTGAAGCAAATTGTAACGTTCCTTCGAAACTAGACCTATATTATATCCTATTGGTGTTAGACGTTGGTCTGCATTATCTTGTCTGAGCAAAATTCTATATTCTGCTCTAGAAGTAAACATTCTATATGGCTCATCTACTCCTTTTGTAACTAAGTCGTCTATCAAAACACCTATATATGCTTCATTACGATTAAGGACAATAGGAGTATTATTTTTTAATAATTGCACAGCATTTATACCAGCCATAAGGCCTTGGGCTGCCGCTTCTTCGTAGCCTGTTGTACCATTTATTTGACCAGCAAAAAATAAATTTTTAATAATTTTGGTTTCTAAACTTGGATAAAGTTGTGTTGGATCGAAAAAGTCATACTCTATTGCATAACCTGGTCTAAATAATTTTACTTGTTCTAAACCTGGTATATTACGTAAGGCTTCGTATTGTACATTCCAGGGTAAACTACTAGAAAAGCCGTTGACATAATATTCGTTTGTATGTACACCTTCTGGCTCTATAAACAAATGATGGTTCTCTTTTTCTTTAAAAGTTACTAATTTTGTTTCAATACTTGGACAGTAACGAGGTCCAATACTTTGTATGGTACCGTTAAATAATGGAGATTCATTAAATCCTTTTTCTAATATTTTATGCACAGTTGGATTTGTGTAAGTGATATAACAACTTTTTTGAGGTAGTGAGGTTTTATATTCTGGTAAAAAGCTAAATTTTTCAGGGTTTTCATCGCCAGGTTGTTCTGTGAGTTTACTAAAGTCTATTGTTCTGCCATCTAAGCGAGCAGGTGTACCTGTTTTCATTCTTCCAACTGTAAATCCAAGCTCGAAAAGTTGTTGTGTCAGTCCTTTAGAAGCAGGCTCGGCAATTCTTCCGCCTTCTGTTTTATAAGAACCAATATGAATTAAACCATTTAAAAATGTGCCATTCGTTAAAATAACAGCTTGTGATGAAAATTTTACTCCCATTGATGTAACAACACCTCTAACTTTATTGTTGTCTATTATTAAACTTTCTACATTGTCTTGCAAAAAATATAAATTAGGAAGAGTTTCTAAGTATTTTCTCCATTCTAACGAAAATAAAATTCTATCGCATTGTGCTCGGGGGCTCCACATTGCAGGTCCTTTGCTTTTATTTAACATGCGAAATTGTATGGTAGATAAGTCGGTTATTATTGCAGACATACCTCCTATTGCATCTATTTCACGTAGTATTTGTCCTTTTGCTATACCGCCCATTGCTGGATTGCACGACATTTGTGCAATTTTTGTCATATCTTGTGTAATAAGTAGTGTAGAAGCACCAAGCTTTGCACAAGCAGATGCAGCTTCTGAACCTGCATGACCGGCTCCTACAACAATTATATCGTATTCTAAAAGAATCACGTTACAAAGATAGATTTTTATTAAGTACATTAAAATGATTATTAGAATTCAAAATGTTTATAAGTTTAAGAAATTGTTAATAAAAATGTAACATAATTTATTCAGAAACGTATAAAAAATTAAAGGCTTAATAGAACCCTAAAACAAATTAAGCTATGATGTTAGATTTTTCAAAAATGATTTTGACAAAAGTTAGTTTTGATCCTACGCTTTTCCACAAAGAGCTTAGAAAACTTATATTGTAGCTTGCCGACGACCGTGAAGAAATTGAGAACTTGTATGAATGGTGCAGTGAGAATTATGGGGAAATTTACGGCGATATTATTAACGAAGAATTTAAACAAAATGGGTACTTGGATTAGCAAGGGTTAATTTACTAACTTTGAGTTTGTAAGTACTGAGGGGTACCTGCAAAGGTGCCCCTTTGTGCTTTATAGTAAAGTTATTATTTGTAAACTTTTTAGTTTATACGTTGTTATATTATGTTATTTATGTTTGATTGTGAGGTCAAACTTATTTTAATGTTTAAATTTCTAAATAGATATTATTAAGAAAATTATGTTAATAAACAATTTTTATTTAGCAAAGTTGTTATAGATTTGAAATTTAATTGTGTTATTATATGTTTAAACGACCTATAAAATTTAGTTTAGTATATCGAGACATGTGGCAATCTTCGGGCAAATATGTCCCGAAGGTGGAACAGTTAAAACAAATAGCACCTGTAATTATAGATATGGGATGTTTCTCGCGAATTGAAACAAATGGTGGTGCTTTTGAGCAAATTTGTTTATTGATGGGTGAAAATCCTAATAGCGTAATTCGCGAATGGGTGAAGCCTTTTAACGAGGCAGGCATACAAACTCATATGCTCGAACGCTCTTTAAACGGGATACGAATGTTTCCAGTTCCTTCCGATGTTAGAAAACTAATGTACAAAGTAAAAAAGGCACAGAAAGTCGATATTGCACGGTCGTTTTGCGGATTAAACGACCATCGCAATTTAGGGTTGTCTGTTAAATTTGCCAAAGAAGCAGGAATGATTTCTCAAGTAGCACTCTCTATAACATATAGTCCTATCCATACAGTTGAGTATTACATGCAAATTGTAGATAAGGTTGTAGAGTGTGGGTCCGACGAAATATGTTTGAAAGACATGGCAGGTATAGGGAGGCCTGTTTTTTTGGGGCGGCTTGTAAACGAAATAAAAAGAAAATATCCTGATATAATTGTTC
>JBBIKO010000028.1:0-12665 GCA_037445415.1 Bacteroidota bacterium | reverse complement strand
TTTTTTTTTTTTTATTTATTTGTTGTAATTTTGCTGTATTAATATTAAATTAAGTAATTATGGAAAATTAAATATTTTTTTTTAACTGTTTTTTCAGCTTTATTTGTAAATATTTACTCGCAACAAATAAAACCACATGTAATAGCAACTGGTGGAAACATAAATCAAAATAACAACATCAATATCAGCTATACAATAGGCGAAACAGTTGTTCAAACAATATCATATGGCACAACTACTATTACACAAGGCTATCAGCAACCTCATTACAACATAACACAAGTAAAACCACAATCCAACGAAAATATAAACATCAATGTTTTTCCAAATCCAATTTCAGACGAATTAAACATCGAAATTGACAATAACCAGCCAATTACAATAAACTTAGCCTTATACGATTTGTCAGGAAAACTTATCATTAACAAAGAACTAAATATAAACAAAAAACAAACTTTATCTTTACCTATGAACAGCGTCGCTTCAGGAAAGTATTTGTTAAATATTATATGTAATGAAATAAACGAACAATATTCATTCGAAATAATTAAAATTTATTAACCATAAAATTTTAAAAATATGAGAACTAAAATCTTGTCTTTATTTATTTTAATTAGTGCTAATATTTTCGCACAAGCACCAAAAGCCGTATCTTATCAAGCTGTTGTAAGAGATGCTAATGGTGACATTATTCAAAATCAAAATGTAAGTTTTCAGTTTTCTATTATTCAAGGAGATGTAAACGGTAATATTGTTTACAAAGAACAACATCAAACTAATACCAACCAGTTGGGAATGGTAATTTTATCAATCGGTAACGGGATACCTAATTACTGGTAATTTTGCAAACATTAACTGGCAAAACAGCCCTTATTTTTTAAAAGTTGAAATAGATGTTACCGGCGGTAACAACTATTCCGATATGGGAACAACACAATTGTTAAGCGTTCCTTATGCGCTTTTTGCCGAACAAGCTGGAAATGCTCAAATTTATACTGCCGGCAATGGTATTCAGATAACTGGAAATGTAATTACCAATACTATGCCTGATTTACCAATAACCATAACTGGTCAAGGAGCAACTACTGTTACAGGAACATATCCTAATTTTACTATTTCATCTACTGACAACAATACCACTTACACTGCTGGAACAGGATTAAACCTCACAGGAACAACATTCTCGCATGTTCCACATACAGGAGATGTCAGTGGAACAACATCTTTAACTGTTACAGGAATACAAGGGATAACAGTTAGTTCTACTGCACCTACAACCAATCAGGTTTTAAAATATAACGGAACACAATGGACCCCAACACAACCTTCTTCTATTATTACTGCTGGAAATGGACTAAGTTATTCTGGTAATACAATTAATTCAGTATGGACAATATCGGGAAATAATATTTACAACAATAATACTGGACGTGTTGGAATAGGTATAAATTCGCCAACAGGAAAGCTAACTGTACAAGGTGATACTTCGAATATACTTTTTGAAGTTAAAGATAAAAATGGTATTCCCGTTTTTGTTATTTATCAAGACAGTGTTAATGTCTTTGTTAACAATACTGGAGCTAATAGCGGTTCATTCAACGTAAATCCTAAAAGTACCAACAAAGCTGCTGGAAACTACATTTTACGTGTTACCCCCGATAGCACACGAATCTGGACTGGAGACACTATCAAAGGTTTTGGTATAAGAAACAGAAATGCTGGTCAGGTAAATAGTTATATGCAACTAACACCTAATAACTATTTTATAGGCCACGAAGCCGGAAAAAGCATTTTATCAATAGGATTATATAATTCATTTTTTGGATATATGTCAGGTAGAAGCACAAATTCTGGTGATAATAACGTATTTATGGGTTATAAAAGCGGGTATTCTAACACTTCAGGGAGTAATAGCGTTTTTATAGGCTTTAATTCAGGCTACTATAATACTACAGGTTTTGATAATATTTTTATCGGATTAAATTCAGGCTACTCTAATACATCAGGTTATAATAATATTTTAATCGGAGAAAATTCAGGCTATTCTAATACAGCAGGTATAAATAATTGTTTTATTGGTGAATCATCAGGACATTTTAATTCAATAGGAAGCTATAATACTTTTATTGGATTTAGAACTGGTTACAACAATATTGAAGGACTATATAACGTTTTTTTAGGATATATGACCGGATATAACGGCAATACCGGCGATCATAATATTTTAATAGGGACAAGAACCGGTTACAATTTGCAGAACTCTAATTATAACGTAATGATAGGAAATTACAGCGGTTTTAATACTAATAATGCAGATTATAATACTTTTTTAGGTTACTATAGCGGATATTTCAATTTGAGTGGTGAAAAAAATGTTTTTTTAGGATATTATAGCGGTTATAAATCGTCGACGGCATCAAATAACACTTTTATAGGAACGGAAAGCGGATATAATAATACAGGTGGCCAAAAAAATATTTTCTTAGGATATAGAACAGGTTATTTAAATCAAAATGGCGAACAGAATATCTTTATCGGAGACCAAGCTGGATTTTCGAATATTAGCGGGAATAGAATCATTTGTATTGGTGACAGTGCCGGAAGTAAAAATACCGCAAGCAATAATATTTTTATTGGCAGTCAAGCCGGAAGAAATAATACTACCGGAGATAATAATTTATTTATTGGGATTGCTTCAGGTAGCGGAAATACAACAGGATTTGGGAATACATATATTGGTTGGGGAACTGCTAATCAAAACAATGGTTCCAATAATGTTATGATAGGATATTGGGCAGGACTCTTATCAACTAATAGTAATAGAAATATTTTCATCGGTCAAGCTGCCGGATTTGCAAATACAGGCAATGATAATATTTTCCTTGGTTATGTTACAGGGAATAACAATTTTTCAGATAATATTTTCATAGGAAATGAATTGCAATTTGATGACAACAATACTCTTTTAATCGATGGAACCGGTGATGAAACTACTCCTTTAATTTTTGGTAACTTTCTAACTAACAGAGTTGGTTTTCATAGAAATAGTACTAATTACCCTTTCCAAGTTGGTACAACTACTTCCAATGGTAATGGTGCATATTTATCTGCTGGCGGAACATGGACTAACGCATCATCAAAATCATTAAAAGATAGATTCGAAGAAATTAACAAAAATGATTTACTCAGCAAAATAGAACAATTAGACGTTAAAGTATGGTATTACAAAGAAACTAACGAACGTCATATTGGTCCTTTTGCCGAAGATTTTTATCAAGCATTTGGCACCGGAGTACTCGACGAACCAACTTACTTGGGGAAATCGTTAGCTGCATCGGATGTTGCAGGTGTAAGTCTCGCTGCTGTTAAAGAACTAATTATCAGGAATAAACAACAAAGCGAACTTATTGAGCAACTATTAAAAAGAATAGAACAATTAGAAAAGAAAATAAACAATTCATCACCTGTTCCAGCACAAAATTCAACAAATTAATTCGATTAAGAGTGTTTAAAAAAAATAAAAAAGGGTCGAAAAAAACGACCCTTTTTTATTTAATTTAGCATAATCTATTTTTAAAAATTGATTGTTAATTTGTTAATATCTTTTAAAAAAAAATACGGTTTTCAATACGGGTATCCAAGCATAAACTCAGCGAGATTATTTTATGATAGATTAAAAAATGAGAATATACTCATTTTAATATCTATTATTAACACTCTTAAATAACTAAAAAAACAAGTTTCATTAGTTACCAAATAAAAAACTAAACTTTATAAGCGCTACTTTACTTCAAAAACTTCTCCACTGTTGAGTAAATCGTTAACTGTTTTAATTTTACTTGTTTTTTTTGCTTCTTGTATTTGCATTTCTACAAGATCGTCATAAGTTGGATACATAGCAGAGCGAATAACTCCCATAGCAACAGGAAAATGTGGTGGCGACATTTTTGCAAGCATCATATGTATTCCGGGATCTTGTTGATATTGATCGTGTACTAATATGTCATCTTCTGTTATGCCGTTTTCGCCGATTTTAACTACTTCGAGTCTTGTGCCTTTGAGTATTATTCCTTTATCACGTTTGGCTCCAAATATCATAGGTTCGCCATTACGCAATATTAGCTGGTTTTCTTCTTTATATTCTTTTGATGTTATATGACCATGAACTTTGTCGTTAAAAATAATGCAGTTTTGTAAAATTTCAATAACCGATGTGCCATCGTGTTTAGCTGCTGCGAACATTACTTCTGTCATAAGTTTTACATTATTATCAGGGACACGCGCAAAAAAAGTTCCTTGCGAACCTAATACGAGTTCACCAGTATTAAATGAATGTTCTATTGTTCCGTAAGGAGAAGTTTTAGTAACAGAACCCATCGGAGTTGTTGGAGAGTATTGACCTTTTGTCAATCCATAAATCATATTATTAAATAACAAGATATTTACATCTACGTTACGACGTATAATATGTATAAAATGATTTCCTCCAATAGCCATAGAGTCGCCATCACCGGTAGCTATCCAAACACTGAGTTTTGGATTTGCAACTTTCACTCCTGTTGCAATTGCATTAGCACGTCCATGAATACCGTGAAATCCGTATGTGTTAACGTAATATGGGAAGCGTGATGAACATCCAATTCCCGAAACAATAGCAAAATTTTCTTTTTTATAGCCTATTTTTGGAAAAACATTTTCTACTGCTGTAAGAATTGCATGAGCCCCACATCCCGGACACCATTTTACAGGAAGTCCACTAACAAAATCGGCTTTTGTAAGCTCAACATTAGAGCGTTCTATACTATTTATTATTGGTGACATATTTACTCCTCCAAAAGTTTATAATATTTTTCTTTTAATTCATCCATAAAGAATGGCAACGATTGAATTTTATTTGCTTGCTCGTATTTAAATTGAGGAAGCATTGCCCTTAAATAAATAACAAATTGACCATTGTTTAATTCACAAATAATAATTTTCTTAAACTTTGAAAAAATTTGCTCAGTATTTTTAGGTAAAGGCATTATATATTTGAAATGTGCATGGCTAACTTTTTTCCTTTCTTTTTGCATTTCTATAACTGATTCGCGTATAACTCCTTTGGTTCCTCCCCAACTTACAACTAATAAATCACCTTCTTTGTCTCCAAAAACTTCTTGTTCTGGAATATAATTTGCTACTCTCTGCACTTTTTCGGCACGAAGTTTTACCATTAATTCATGATTTTCTGGGTCGGTAGTAACTATTCCAGTAATATTTTCTTTTTCAAGACCACCTATTCGATGCCTTAATCCTTCGGTTCCAGGTAAAGCCCAATATCTTGCTAATGTTTCTTGATTGCGTTCGTATGGTTTATAACTTGTGTTTGGTTTTGCAATAGGTGGTTTTATTTCGGGTAAATTATTTACATTGGGTATTTTAAATAATTCCGAACCATTCCCTAAGGAACCATCAGTTAATAAAATACAAGGAGTCATGTGTTCTAGACTTAATTTAGCTGCCCAGTATGCAGAATAAAAACAATCTGCAGGAGAATCAGCTGCCATTACTATCATTGGTGCTTCACCATTTCGACCCCACAAAGCTTGAACTAAATCTGCCTGTTCAGATTTTGTAGGCAACCCTGTTGAAGGACCTCCTCGTTGAACGTTAACTACTACTAGTGGCAACTCAGTCATAACAGCTAATCCTAAAGCTTCGCTTTTTAAAGACAATCCTGGACCGGATGTAGTTGTTGCAGCAAGAGAACCGGCAAAACTTGCACCAATAGCAGAACATATACCAGCTATTTCATCTTCACATTGAACAACTTTTGCTCCTAATGATTTGTGTTTTGCTAATTCAACTAAAATTTCGGTAGCTGGTGTTATTGGATATGAACCTAAATATAAGTTTAATTTAGCACGTTCTGCAGCTGCTAATAAGCCCCATGCTGTGGCAACATTACCATTAATATTTTTGTATTTCCCCTTTTCTAGCTTGGCAGGAGGAACAAAAAATGAATATTTCTGATTCTCGGCTAAATTATTATAATATTCGTAACCAAGTTTTGTTATTTCTTTGTTTAATGTTGCTATTAATTCTTTATTAGAAAATTTTTCGCTTAAATAATTTTCTACATATTGATTTTTTTTATTAAATAAACGAAGTGTTAGTCCTAAAACAAACATATTGCGGCTTCGAAGTGCCGTCTTGTTATCAACATCTAAATTTAACGAAGCTAATTTTTCTTTTATTAAGCTGCTTACAGGGACTTTTATAATTTTTCTGTCTTTTAACGTGCCATCGGTTAGCGGATTAGACGTATATCCGCATTTTTCGAGCATTTGTTCTGTAAATTCATCACTATCTACAATGATAATTGTTTCTTTTTTTGTCCATTTTAAATTAGATTTTAATGAAGCAGGATTTAACGAGACTAAAACATCTAATTTTTCGCCAAAGCTTAAAATTTTTTGGCTTCCGAAGTAAACTTGAAAACCAGATACTCCTGCAATAGTATTTGCAGGTGGTCTTATTTCTGCAGGGTAATCGGGGAAAGTAGTAAGGTCGTTGCCATCATAAGCACAAGTATCGGCAAACAAAGTCCCTACAAGTTGCATTCCATCGCCCGAATCCCCAACAAATTTTACAATAGCATTTTCTAATTCTGAATAATTTTTAACTTTACTCATTTTATGTATGTATTTGAAATTAAGTTTGTTATAAATTTTACGACTTTTCTTAAAATTTTTGTAAAGTTAACTTAATATTTAATTTCATAGTACTGTCAAAAATCAATTTTTAAAAATTTAGCTTATTTTTTTTATATCTTTGCCATTTAAATTATTTTATGGCAAAAAAAACTGTTATAGAAAAAAGAAATCTTAAAAACATTATCGTTGAAGCTGCCGATGAAAAAAAATCATTCGATATAACAATAATTGATTTATCAAAAATAAACGGTAGAATTTGCGATTTTTTTGTAATATGCAGTGCAACATCGTCAATTCATGTAGAAAGTATTGTTAATAATATTGAACAAAAAGTAAAGCAAGAATTAAACGAAACTCCATATTCCATAGAAGGGCTTAAAAATGCTTACTGGGTAATTTTAGATTATATTAATATTGTTGTTCATGTTATGCAACAACAAGCCAAAGAATATTATGAGCTTGAAAAACTATGGGCAGATGCTGAAATTACGAAGTTAAATATAGTATAGTATTATGGAAGAAAAAAATAAACTACCAAAATTTAAATTTAAATTTAATATTTACTGGGTATATTTTCTAATTTTTGCTGGATTTATAATTTTACAATTTTACGATTTTACTCCTAAACCAGAAGAGATAGATTTTTACAGACTCAAAACAATGATTTCGGATAAAGAAGTTGAAAAAATAGTTATTGTAAATAAAGAAATAGCAGAAATTTATTTAAAAAAAGAAATACTCGAAACAGAAAAATATAAAGCTATAAAAGAAAAAGGTTTAAAGTATAACATACCTCAATTTTATTTAACTATTCTATCTATTGATGCATTTCAACAGAATTTAGATAAAATTCAATCAGACTTTTCCCAAAACGAAAGAGTAATAATAAAAACTGAAGTCAGAAAAGATGTTTGGGGCAACATATTATCGTGGGTACTACCTTTTTTGCTTTTAGTAATAATTTGGATTTATATTTTCAGGCGAATGGCTGGCGGGGGCTCAGGTGGAAGTCAAATTTTTAACATAGGAAAATCTAAGGCCAAGTTGTTCGATAAAGAGTCGCGAATAAATGTGAATTTTAATGATGTTGCTGGCTTAGACGAAGCAAAAATTGAATTACAAGAGATAGTAGAGTTTCTAAAAAATCCTCAAAAATATACTGAGCTTGGCGGGAAAATTCCAAAAGGAGCGCTGCTTATAGGTCCCCCAGGAACAGGTAAAACTCTTTTAGCAAAAGCAGTTGCTGGAGAAGCTAATGTTCCATTCTTTTCAATAAGTGGCTCTGATTTTGTTGAAATGTTTGTTGGTGTGGGTGCTTCAAGAGTTCGCGATTTATTCCGTCAGGCAAAAGAAAAAGCCCCTTGTATCGTTTTTATTGACGAAATAGACGCTGTAGGTAGAGCACGAGGCAGAAGTCCAAATTTTGGATCTAACGACGAAAGAGAAAATACTCTTAATCAGCTACTTACCGAAATGGATGGTTTTGATAGCAATTCTGGAGTTATTATTTTAGCAGCAACTAATAGAGCCGATATGCTCGATAAAGCACTAGTCCGTGCAGGACGATTTGATCGTCAAATTCATGTTGAACTGCCAGAACTAAAAGAAAGAGAAGAAATTTTTAAAGTTCACATTAGACCAATAAAATATGACGAAACACTTGATATATCTTTTCTTGCTAAGCAAACTCCTGGATTTAGCGGTGCCGACATTGCAAATATTTGTAATGAAGCAGCTCTTATAGCAGCCCGAAAAGGCAAAAAAAATGTTGAAAAACAAGACTTTTTAGATGCAATAGATCGAATTGTTGGCGGATTGGAAAGAAAAAATAAAATGATTACACAAGAAGAAAAAAGAATAATTGCATATCACGAAGCTGGACATGCCACTGTAAGTTGGTTTTGCGAATATGCAAATCCATTACTAAAAGTTACAATAATACCTCGCGGTAAAAGCTTAGGTGCAGCATGGTATTTGCCCGAAGAAAGACAAATCTCTACAAAAGAACAAATATTAGACGAAATATGTTCTATATTTGGTGGTAGAGCTGCTGAGGAGATAATATTTAACAAGATTTCAACAGGAGCGTTAAACGACTTAGAAAGAGTTTCGAAACAAGTATATGCAATGGTAGCTTTTTTAGGGATGAGCGAAAAATTTGGTAATGTCAGTTTTTTTGATAGCACAGGTCAGGCAGATTTTATGTTTTCTAAACCTTATAGTGAAAAAACAGCCGAACTTATTGATACAGAAGTTAAAAATATTATTGATGAACAATATAACAGAGCTAAGAATATATTATTAGAAAAAATAGAAGGATTAAAAAAATTAGCAGAACTTCTCTTAGAACGCGAAGTAATTTTTACGGAAGATGTAGAAAACATTTTTGGTAAAAGAAATTTCAAAAATCAAGAAATAAATTCAATTACCATGAACAATAGTAAAGAAAACTATGAATAAACACAGCGAAAATTGGGTACTCTTTTTTGAGTGCAAAGATGAAATCAAATTAGAAAAAATAAAACTAGAACTTCAAACTACATCTATTCCATTTACTGTTATAAACAAAAAGGATAGTGTTTTTATAATAGGCGAATACGAAGTATATATTCCTGTTGAATATATGGCAAGCGCCAAAAATTTATTAAAAGGAATTGATATTGAATTGGAATAACCTTATTATAAGAACTTTAAGCGGGCTGTTATTTTTATCAATAACAGTAGCAATGCTTTTAATAGGAAGCATTACATTCTATATGCTAATGTTTATTATTATAACGTTGTCGTTGTATGAGTTTTACATATTTACAAAGAAATATAACATAAGTATTCCTTTCTTATATGTACTATTTATTAGCATAATTTTTTTCACATTATATTTTTCATTATCCCTTAAAATTTTATCACCAGTGTGGTTTTCCATAATTCTAATTCCTTTAATATTTTTCTTATTTGTTGGGGAATTGTATCGTTATCATAAAAAGCCATTTCATAATATTGCTTTTAGTTTATTAGCTATTATTTACATTGCTGTTCCTATTAGTTTATTAAATAGTTTTGTTTTTATTAAAAGAGAAGATTTACTTGCTGGAAATTATAACGATATTTTCACATACGAGGGATTTTTTACTGATATTTTATTGTTTAATTCTGATAGAACCATTATATATTCTCCTTATATTTTACTTGGCTTTTTTGCATTAATATGGATATATGATACATTTGCTTATTTATTTGGTGTTTCATTTGGTAAACATAAATTGTTTGAAAGAATTTCGCCAAAAAAATCTTGGGAAGGCTTAATTGGAGGAGCATTAGTTACTTTTGGTATTTCTATTTTGTTTCCATTTTTTTTTCGAATATTAACTTGGCAAAACTGGTTAATAATGTCGATTATTGTTGTGTTTGCTTCTACAATGGGCGATTTGGTTGAATCTATGTTTAAACGAGCTCTCAACCAAAAAGATTCTGGTAAAATTATTCCCGGACATGGCGGAATACTAGACAGATTTGATAGTGTTTATTTAGCCTCACCTGCTGTTTATGTTTATTTGCAAATATTATTGTAAAAATTTAACTTTGCAAAAATTAAATAATGACAGAAAATACTAAAAAACTTATCTGGCTCAAAGTTCACAGCGAAGGATTAAAAATAATTGGTATTTCAGGTCTTTTTCTTTTAATATTTAACTTTCTTTTAAGATATTTTGCACCCGAATGGTTTTGGATAAATTTTTGTGTAACAATTTTATCGTTGATACTATGGGCAGTTATAATATACTTTTTTAGAGTACCAAGTCGTGTTAATTTTTACGAACATGGAAAAATACTTTCTCCAGCCGACGGAAAAATAGTAGCAATAGAAAAGACAATAGAAAAAGAATATTTCAACGACGAAAGAATCCAAATATCTATTTTCATGTCGCCGTTAAATGTTCATGTTAATTGGCTACCTGCAAGTGGTACAATTTCATACACACAATATCATCCAGGTACTTATGTGCTGGCATGGAAACCAAAGGCTTCTGAAGAAAATGAACGGTTTACAACAGTTGTTAAATTGTTTAACGAAGAAGAAATTTTAATCCGACAAATTGCAGGAAAAGTTGCACGCCGAATAGTTACTTATGCTTTACCAAATATGTTTTTAGAACAAGGACAACAATTGGGATTTATTAAATTTGGATCGCGAGTAGATTTGTATTTACCCACTCATGCAAAAATAAAAGTAAACCTAAATGATAAAGTTGTAGGAAATAAAACAGTCATTGCCGAATTGTAACAAATTTAATCAAAATTATTTAGTGGTTTTTAATTATTCGTATATCTTTGCCATTCAAAATTTGTTCTATGGATAGGAATACTTTTATCGGAATTTTTCTAATATTTGGAATATTTATAGTTTTTGGAATATTAAATCAACCGTCGCAAAAAGAATTAGAAAAAGCCAAAAAAAAGGAGACTCCATCGAAAAAGTTATTCAAGATTCATTAACTCTAATTCCGCAAAAGAATACACAACAACAAAAAACGATTATAACACAAAAAGAGTATATAGATAAAAATTTTCCGGATTCTATAATAAAACAAAAATTAGAAGAACAATACGGTATTTTGGGTAAAAACATGTTGGGCGATTCATCTTTTTATGTGCTTGAAAATCAGAAATTAAAAATAACTTTTTTAAATAAAGGAGCTAGACCGTATAAAGTAGAATTAAAAGAATTTAAAACTTTCGATTCTATGCCTGTTGTTCTATGGCAAGGCGATTCAACTTTATTTAGTTTAAACTTCTTTGCTCAAAACAGAAGCATTAAAACTCAAGATTTGTTTTTTGACCCACTATTTACTGATTCTATAATAGATGCAACACAAAAAAAACAAACAATTAGTTTTCGTTTAAATGCAGGCGAGCATCGTAATTTAGAGTTCACATATTCGCTCGAACCAAATTCATATAAATTAAAATTCATTATTCAATCCAAAAACCTTCACGAAATTACTAACGACCGCATAGATTATATGTTGCTCGATTGGAAAATTTTTGTACAACAACAAGAAAAAAATAAAGACTTTGAACAATCAAATACAACTATTTATTATAAATATGAGGGAGACGAGCTTGATTATTTAAGCGAAACAAGCGATTCGAAAGAAGACATTAAAACAAAAATTAAATGGATAGCTTATAAACAGCAATTTTTTAGTTCTGTGTTATTGGCCGAAGAACCTTTTTTAAATGCAACTTTAGAATCCAAAAATAATATCGGAACATCACCACGTATATTAAAAGAATTGCATGGCGAGTTTAGTTTAGGATACGAAGCAAAAGCCAATGAACAAAAATCGTTTGTTTTTTATTTTGGTCCTAATCATTTTAACACTTTAAAGAATCAAGAAATAGTCGATTTACAAAAAATAATTCCATTAGGTTGGAGTATTTTTGGCTGGATAAATCGTTTTTTGGTTATACCTGTTTTTAATTTTTTAGACAATTACATAGCAAATTATGGAATAATAATTCTGTTATTAACAATTTTGATTAAAATTATTCTTTTCCCATTGACATATAAATCGTACGTTGCAACTGCTAAAATGCGAGTTTTAAAACCACAGGTTGACGAAATAAACCAGAAAATACCAAAAGACAAACCTTTAGAACGTCAGCAGGCAATAATGAATATGTACAAAAGAGCGGGTGTTAATCCAATGGGCGGTTGTTTGCCAATGTTATTGCAACTCCCCATTTTGTTTGCTTTGTTTAAATTTTTCCCTTCTTCTTTTGAATTAAGACAACAGGCTTTTCTTTGGGCAGACGATTTATCTACATACGATTCTATTTTAGAATTAGGTTTTCATATTCCTTTTTATGGCAGCCATGTTAGTTTGTTTTGTTTGCTAATGACTGCAAGTACAATTATTTATACTTATCAGCAAAATAAATTAAATCCGCAAAATACTACTATGCCAA
>JBBIKO010000027.1:0-12913 GCA_037445415.1 Bacteroidota bacterium | reverse complement strand
CTTTATCTAATGAGGATTCAATAATCACACCAGATGCTCTTCGTTTAGGATTTGCTTTAAGATCGAGTATATCGGCTTCTAAAAGAACTTTTTCAAGTAAAAGATTAACATTTAATCCTTGCTTTGCAGAAATTTCTTGCGATTGATATTTGCCACCCCATTCTTCTACAAGTAAATTCATATTAGCAAGTTGTTCTCTAATTTTATCGGGGTTTGCTTCTGGTTTATCTACTTTATTTATTGCAAATATCATTGGAACACCAGCAGCCTGTGCATGATTTATTGCTTCTATTGTTTGTGGCTTAATACCATCATCGGCTGCAATAACAATAATAGCTATATCGGTAATCTGAGCACCACGTGCACGCATAGCTGTAAAAGCTTCATGTCCTGGAGTATCCAAAAATGTCATCTGACGCCCATTTTCAAGTGTTACATTATAAGCCCCAATATGCTGTGTAATACCACCAGCCTCGCCTGCTACAACATTTGTGTTGCGAATAAAGTCTAAAAGCTTTGTTTTTCCATGGTCAACATGTCCCATAACGGTTACAATTGGCGGACGTGGTTGCAAATCTTCTTCTTTATCTACTTGTATATCTTCGTAGTCTGTTTGAACATCAACTGTTATTAATTCAGTTTTAAAGCCAAATTCATCAGCAATAAGTGAAATAGTATCTGCATCTAATCTTTGATTTATTGAAACAAATAAGCCTAAACTCATGCAAGCAGCAATAACTTCATTTACAGGCACATCCATCAAAATTGCAAGTTCGTTTACAGATATAAATTCGGTAATTTTAAGAATGTTTTTATCCTTTTCTTGTTGTTCGAGTTCTTCTTGTACTTTTTGGCTTATAGCATCTCTTTTTTCTTTGCGATATTTTGCAGCTTGCGATTTGCTGCGATTTTCCATCGCAGATATTGTAAATTTAATTGAACGATCAACTTCTTCTTCATCTATTTCGTAACGATGTTTTTTCTTTTTCTCCTTTTTAAAGTATTGTTTTCTTTGAGGTTTATCAAAATCTTTTTTTGCAGGAGCTGATTTTTGTTCTTCATTAAATGCTACTTTTGAAATATTAATACGTTTGCGTTTTCTTTTTTTCTCTTCCTTTTCTTTCTCTGTAGTTGTTGAAAAAACAGGTTTAGCTCCTTTTTCTTTTTGGCTTTTTTTGTTGTCTGAAGGTTCTTTGCTTTTTGATGGCTGTTTTTGAAATTGATTTACATCTATTTTCCCAACAACATTAGGTCCTTCTAACTTTATTTTTTCTGTTCTATATATTTCTTCTTCATTATCTGGTTTCGAAATTTCTTCTTGTTCTTTTATAGATTCTTCCTTAATAGGTTTTTCGGTTATTTTATTATCGTGTGTAGCTTTTTCTGTTTGTTGTTTTTTTTCTTCTATTTCAATTTTTCCAATTATTTTTGGTTTATCTATTTTGGGGATTTCTGTTTTAATCTCTTCTATTTGTGTATTTGTTTTATCTTCTATGGATAGATTTTGCGAAATTCTAGATGTATCATTTTTAATTGTTTCTTCCGATTTTAATGTATCTATTTTTTTCGGATTTGTTAATTCTATTTTATCAATTATTTTAGGTCCAGGTATAATGGGTTTTTTAAAAGAAAAATTATCTTCCTCTTCTTCTTCTATTTCTTCTTTGTTTGTTTTTTTATTCGAAACATCTTCAATAGAGTAACTTTGTGAATTTTTTGCAGAAATATTTATAGACTCCGATTTGTTTTTAAGGCTTTTATCAGAACTAAATTCTTTTAGGAGCTCTTGATACATTTCGGGAGTAATTTTTGCATTTGGGTTATTTTCTATTTTAAATTTTTTAGATTCAAGAAACTTAATAATAGTATCAACCCCTACATTTAGTTCTTTTGCAACCTTAAAAAGTCTTAGTGTTTTTGCTTCACTCATAGCTTTAGTGTTTTATCTGTGTGAAAAATTATGATTCAAATTCAGCTTTTAATACCTCCATAACATTTTGAATTGTTTCTTCTTCTAAGTCAGTCAGACGAGCAAGATCTTCCACAGAGTACTTTAATACACTTTTTGCTGTATCGCAACCAACTTTCTTTAATTCTTCTATTACCCATTCATCAATTTCATCAGTAAATTCATCTATATCAATATCTTCTTCTTCACCTTCAACTAAGTTTCTGAATACATCTATTTCGTAACCTGTGAGTTGACTTGCAAGTTTTATATTAAATCCACCTTTGCCAATTGCAAGCGACACTTGATCTGGGTCGAGATAAACTTCTGCTCTTTTTTCACTTTCAATTAATTTTATTTCAGAAATTTTCGCCGGACTTAAAGCCCTCTGAATGTATAAAGCTGTATTTGTTGTATAATTTATAACATCTATATTTTCATTATGTAATTCTCGAACTATCCCATGTATTCTTGAACCTTTTACACCAACACAAGCTCCTACAGGGTCTATGCGGTCGTCATACGATTCAACAGCGACTTTTGCTCGTTCTCCAGGAATACGTACTATTTTTTTAATTGTAATTAACCCGTCAAAAATTTCAGGCACTTCTTGTTCAAACAAGCGTTCTAAAAACACAGGCGATGTTCTTGATATAATAATATTTGGCGTATTGTTCTTCATTTCAACCTTAATTAAAACCCCACGAACTATATCGCCTTTTTTAAAAAAATCGGACGGTATTTGTTCACTTCTTGGTAAAATTAATTCGTTACCTTCGTCGTCAATCAAAAGTATTTCTTTTTTCCAAACTTGATATACTTCACCACTAACTATTTCACCAATTTTTTCTTTATATTTATTAAAAACGTTTCCTTTTTCGTATTCCAATACTTTCGATTGAAAATTTTGACGCATCGTCAAAATAGTACGTCTATTAAATGTTGAAAAATCTTTTTTTTCCGAAACTTCTTCACCTACTTCAAAATCTTCATCTATTTTTCTTGCTTCAAATAAAGAAATTTGTGAAACTGGATCAACAAATTCTTCGTCGGGTACAACTATACGATTATGCCATATTTCTAAGTCGTTTTTATCAGGATTAATAATAATATTGAAATTTTCGTTTGTTCCAAATTCTCTTTTTATAGCATTCATTAAAACATCTTCAAATATTTTCATCAATGTTGGTCTATCAATGTTTTTCTGCTCTTTAAATTCAATAAAAAACTCCATTAAATTCAAATTCTTCATGTCCTATGTTATTTAAAATATTTTTACCTTAACCTGATTAACTTCTTCGTGATTAAAAATTTCCTTACACGTATCATTATTTAGTTCTTTTGTAATTGTTATTCCTTTATCGTCATATTTTTGTAAAAAACCAACATGTTTTTTTCCTTCTTTTGTTTTTACTTCTATTTTTTTTCCTATGTTTTTAAAAAATTGTATCGGCGATCTAAGGGGTTTGTCTATTCCTGCAGAAGATACTGTTAAACTAATGTTTAAATCTTTTGGTAAATTACTTAAAATAAATTTCGACAAATTTGTACAATCAGAAATAGTTATTCCCTCCAAGCTTTCAATGTAAATTGTGAACATATTATTTCCTTCTTCTGTAATTTCAATTATTTCAAAAGTTTTGTTTAATGAAGCCTTAGCTGCTATTTTGTATAATTTTTCTTTCATTTTTACTCTATTTAAAAATATAGGGGACATTTTTGTCCCCTGTACTTAATTCCCAACAAATTTATATGCAAAATTATTAAAAAAAATTAAATTCTAATTAAGTTTAGAATAAATTATTCGTTATTTATGAAATTATTTAATTCGTCAATAGAAGTTTCGAATTTAAAAGCATCGTTAACTTTGAAATAATTTCCTTTATCGTAAGTATAATTGTAAGCATATTTAGCAAATTCTAATCGGCTATCCTCAAAGTTAAAAGTTTTCATTATTTCTCTCACTTGTGAAGATAATAAGCAATTAGAGTTTGTTATTTGCTTTGCTACATTTAATTTAGAATCTTCGAATGATTTAGACTTAATTGTACTTAATGCTGTTTGAAAATCTTGATCTGACATTGGTTTAGGGCATCCAATAGGACCACTATTGTTGGGTAAAACAGAAGGCTTTGTTGCAGGTGTAGATGTAATTGTTGTTTGAGTTGGAACGGTTGTTGTTGACGGTGAAGTTGTTGTGATAGTTTGATGAGAAACAACATTTGTAGTTTGTTGTATTGTTGGTAAATTCATTTGCACTTGAACACCTGTTGGT
Source organism: Bacteroidota bacterium (assembly GCA_037445415.1). Lineage (GTDB taxonomy): Bacteria > Bacteroidota > Bacteroidia > Bacteroidales > GWA2-32-17 > Ch61. Next base: position 8,690 of record JBBIKO010000027.1, on the reverse strand, counting down.
GTTTCTATAACATTAACTCCTGCATCTATATTGGTCGTTGGTGGAGTAACTTGTGTAACTGTTTGTTGAATTTGGCTTTGCTGTGGTTGAACTTGCGATTGATTTTGCTGTGCAGGTTGACTAACATTCTCTTGTGTAGAATTTAATACAATGTAAGTTGCATCTAAATCTCTTATTTCATATTTTCCTTTTTTCCCTTTTTTTATCATATACTTTACATGACACCAATTATTATTTACATCTACAACATGATAAGTCTTATCAACACTACCTAACTTTGTATCTTCAAAAATAATTTTCACTTTTCCGTAAGGCATTTCAACTGGTATTTTTTCGATTAAATAATTAGGTTCGTTATTTATTTTTTTCCCATCTACAATTACCCAAAATTTTTCACCTTCTTTGGTAAAAAAGGTTAACAAACCTTGTGAATACACATTGCTTATTGCAAAAATTGTAGCTAAAAAAACAATTACATTTTTCATATTATATTATTTTTTAATGTTTTCTAATTCAGGTATTTTGGCTTTTTGTGGAGCAAAATTTATATGCAAAATTATTAAAAAAAAATTAAATTCTAATTAAGTTTAGAATAAATTATTCGTTATTTATGAAATTATTTAATTCGTCAATAGAAGTTTCGAATTTAAAAGCATCGTTAACTTTGAAATAATTTCCTTTATCGTAAGTATAATTGTAAGCATATTTAGCAAATTCTAATCGGCTATCCTCAAAGTTAAAAGTTTTCATTATTTCTCTCACTTGTGAAGATAATAAGCAATTAGAGTTTGTTATTTGCTTTGCTACATTTAATTTAGAATCTTCGAATGATTTAGACTTAATTGTACTTAATGCTGTTTGAAAATCTTGATCTGACATTGGTTTAGGGCATCCAATAGGACCACTATTGTTGGGTAAAACAGAAGGCTTTGTTGCAGGTGTAGATGTAATTGTTGTTTGAGTTGGAACGGTTGTTGTTGACGGTGAAGTTGTTGTGATAGTTTGATGAGAAACAACATTTGTAGTTTGTTGTATTGTTGGTAAATTCATTTGCACTTGAACACCTGTTGGTGTTTCTATAACATTAACTCCTGCATCTATATTGGTCGTTGGTGGAGTAACTTGTGTAACTGTTTGTTGAATTTGGCTTTGCTGTGGTTGAACTTGCGATTGATTTTGCTGTGCAGGTTGACTAACATTCTCTTGTGTAGAATTTAATACAATGTAAGTTGCATCTAAATCTCTTATTTCATATTTTCCTTTTTTCCCTTTTTTTATCATATACTTTACATGACACCAATTATTATTTACATCTACAACATGATAAGTCTTATCAACACTACCTAACTTTGTATCTTCAAAAATAATTTTCACTTTTCCGTAAGGCATTTCAACTGGTATTTTTTCGATTAAATAATTAGGTTCGTTATTTATTTTTTTCCCATCTACAATTACCCAAAATTTTTCACCTTCTTTGGTAAAAAAGGTTAACAAACCTTGTGAATACACATTGCTTATTGCAAAAATTGTAGCTAAAAAAACAATTACATTTTTCATATTATATTATTTTTTAATGTTTTCTAATTCAGGTATTTTGGCTTTTTGTGGAGCAAAATTTATTTGTCTTCCGTATATCAACTTAACGTCTAATACTTTTGATTTGAATTCTGGAATTGCATCAGCAAAATCCAATATTTTATAAGCCAACTCATCTGGACGATCTCGAAATGTTAAATTAAGCCGGGTATAGTTTTCAAAACTGGTAATTTCTATATTTCCACCAAAACGCCCATCATTAAGCAATTTGTCGCGAAGAGTACGAAAATCGCGGAATGTTCCTATTGAATAAAATCTAAGTTCAAAAGGTGTTCCGTTATTAACCCACCCTCCAATATACGAATTGAACAAAAATAAAAGTTTTGTCATTCCTTTATTAACAGCTTCACGAATTCCTTCATACATTACCGATTGTCTATCCATTCCGCTTTTCCAATCGCTTTCTAATGCAATTGTTCCAAGTCCCTCGGCTGTACAATTATCGTAAACTTTTGCTTCTATTATAACTTTGTTTGCTGTTCTTGTATCGAATGCTTCGCTTCTGGACGAGACAGATATCTTTGAAATAAAAATAACGAACTGAGCATCAGCTTTCATACCAATATGTTGAACATAAGATTCTTGTTGTCCTTCCGATTGAAAAATACCTTGTGCTTCCTTTAATAGTGCATTGGAGCGTTCTTTTTCAATATAGCGGTATTTTCTTTCTGCCAAAAACTCATTTATACGTTCAACAGCAAATTCGTAATTTTGTTTTTCTTCTGTATTAAGTTTACGTGCATCATACATTGCTAAGAAACGAACTCCGCCTATTGCCTTAGATAATAATTGCATGTCTGCTTTTAATGGGTTAAGACTTACTTTTGCTTGTATAGATATTTCATATCTGTCTGGGAAGGGAACTTCTTTGAGTACTGTATATGAAGCTACATATCCTTCTGTTTTTGCCGAAACAGCATCTTTTATTACGACAAAATTTTCCATACTTGTCTCAGAGCTTATTGCTACTCCTGCTGCTTGCCCAACAGCATTACGAAGTGCATCTTGCAATGCGTCATCTCGTTTTAAACCAACTCCTTTTGATTCAACTACCCTTAAACTATTATCATTTACTAAGTTAGCATTTACTGTATAAGTTGTTGATTGCTCAGGTTGACTTGTTGAAATATTTGTTTGTGTATTTGAGACTTCTGTTGTTTTAGTATTCTTTGTTTTTTTCTTTTTCTGTGCTTCTAATTGTATTGCTAAAAAAATTAAACAAATACTAATTACGAAAACCAATAGCTTTTTCATAACTCTTTTACTATTTTTTATTTAAATTAACATTAGTAGAAATTTACCTATTTTTCCTGCTACTTGTCCTATTTTTTGCCAGTTAACTTTTTTAAGACTTTTGTTGTCAATAACCATTTTACCTGGTTCTGTGCGTAATACATTTAATACTTCAACACCTTTTTTATATCCTAAGTCTTTCATTAATTCTTCTGTAGTTGAAAGAATTTTTGGAAATTTTCCGCTTTTTGAGTCGTATATTTTCGACAAATCTAAAACCAATTTATTATTCTCATCAACGATTATTGGGAACATTGAGGGGTCAAATTTTTTCCCACCCATATTAAAAGCCAAAGCTTGTAATGCTTGTTCCTTTATTTCATCAGGAACATTTTTCACTACATCGCTTACAGTTGTGGTCTTTTTTAAAGAAGGTATATCTTCGTATATGGTAGGTGCTAATCCGTTTTGATCGTATAATGAGACTCTCATTCTAACTTCTACTATTCCTTCTTTTTCAATCGGCTCACCAACCATTTTAGCTCCTTTTATAACACCATCTATCCTTGTGTAAATATAGTCGCGTGTTGTTATCATGTCTTGAACTGTTGTTTCGCTAGTAACATTAACTCCTTTTATGATTTCGAGCAAATTACGTTGTGCATCAACAACAGCTCCTCTTTGAGCCATAAGTTTTGCCTGTGCAGTATTTTTAAACTTTTCGGTATCTATTACCGATTGGCCTCTTGCTTCTATATATTGTTCAGTCCAGTTTATTTGTCCGTTAGGTTTTTCTTGAATAATTGGCTTAGACTGTTGAATAATTTGTTCAACATTTATTGGTTTTATTTCATCTGGTCTTGCAACTTGTTGGGCATTTTCATTCTGTCGAGAAACATTAACTGGTTTTGTTTCAACAGGAACAGCGTTTATCTGAGGTGATACTTCTTTGTTGGCTGGTACAGGACTTGTTTGTTCTTGTTTAACTTCTTTGTTTTTTTTATTCTTTTTTTTACTCTGTGCAGTTGAAATTGTAGGAATTATTAAAATTGCACATAACGAAAATAAAATAAAATTTTTCATAAATATTCATTTTTTATTGAATGTTACAAATTATTTCAAATTTAATGCCATTTTTTTTCAAAAGTACATAAAATTTTTATATTAACAAATAAAAATCTTTATTATCGTTTCTCCCCTCTTTTCTCATGCTCAAAAATAATTAAATCAGTCCTCTACTTTACCTATGCATGTAACAAAATCAATTTTAAAATACCATCAAAGAGAGATAGCACGATTAGAAGCACTTTTAAGATATTAAAAAGGTCGGGCAAATTTGTGGTGGTTCAAAACCTTGTTTGCAAATTGACATAAAAGAGTTCCTTATTTTTAGAAACACTAAACACATGAACATAAGTTAATATTCTATATAGCGAAGTCAAACTTGCAGAAAAAAAATGCCATAAACCGAAGGTATTTAGAATAACGATAATGATATAAAAAAAAGCTATGTAAGATAATCTAAAACGATAAAAAAGATTTATAGGAGAAATTTTTCTAAATTATTCAAATAAAAATTTGCTGCGCTTCTTTTTTTAAAAAGTCAATTGCGGTTCTAATAGGTGTAGGATTAATCAATATCCAGTGAGTCATAATTTTTTGGCTTAATTCTATAGACGGTTTTTCTGGACTAATTTCATCAGCTGAAATGTTTATCAATTTAATAATGTTTTCTTTTGCAGATATAATAACATCCCATGCTTGTGTTGACATATAAAGTTGCTGTGCTAAATTATGTTCAAATTCTGCTCTTATAAGGCTTAACATTTCTATTTGCAATTGTTTTGCAGTCATTGATGAAGTTTGTAATCTTGGGATAAGCGAATTTGGCGATATGCGTTCTAAAAACAAAATCATACGTTCATAAGCTTGAAGTCTTAATGGAGTTGTTATTTTTATGTTATTATTTCTATATTCCCACAAGCGTTTTTTACTTTCGTTATCCAAAAATAATTTTAATACAAGGTAAGCAGTAGCTACAACTAAAGCTCCAACAAGTACAATCAAAATTCCTATAACAAATTCATTCATGATAAAAATATTTTAATTTTTTTTACAAGTTTACTAATTTTTTCGCAATTAATTTATACCTTTGCCTTGTTTATAATAAAATTTAAATGTTAGAAGATACTTTAATATTTAATTCAATGGACTTAATAGCCGACAGAGTAAAAGCTTTATCAGAGTCGCAAACTCTTGCTATGACTCAAAAAAGCCGTGAACTTAAAGCTCAAGGTATAGATATAATTAACTTAAGTATTGGAGAACCAGATTTTACCGTTCCCGAACATATTAAAGAGGCTGCTAAAAAAGCAATAGACGAAAATTACTCTTACTATACGCCTGTTGCTGGTTACGATGAGCTAAGAAAAGCAATTACAGAAAAATTCAAAAGAGACAATCAATTAGATTATAAACCAGAGCATATTGTAGTATCAAATGGAGCAAAACATTCTATAATGAATGTTATATTAACACTAGTAAATCATCAAGACGAAGTAATAATTCCAGCTCCATATTGGCTTAGTTACTACGAAATGATTCGTTTAGCAAGAGGAAATCCTGTTATTATTAAGTCGTCTATAGAAAACAATTTTAAAATAACCCCCGAACAACTAGAAGCTGCAATTACTCCAAAAACTAAAATATTTTTGTACAGTTCTCCATCCAATCCTACAGGTTCATTATACACTAAAGAAGAACTCAAAGCTTTTGCCGATGTATTCAAACGCTATAAACACGTTATTGTGGTATCCGACGAAATTTATGAACATATAAATTTTATTGGAAAACATGAAAGTATAGCTCAATTCGATGAAATAAAAGATCAGGTTGTTGTAATTAATGGCGTTTCAAAAGGATATGCCATGCCTGGTTACCGTATTGGTTACATGGCCGCTCCTCTATGGATTGCTAAAGCTGCCATTAAAATACAGGGGCAAATGACAACAGGAGCTTCCAGTATTGCACAAATGGCTGCTATCGAAGCTCTTAAAGGTGACAATAGTTGTGTGTATGCTATGAGAGAAATTTTTAAGCATAGAAGGGATTTGATTTTATCATTACTTAATGACATACCCGACATAAAAACTAATGTTCCCGACGGAGCTTTTTATATTTTTGCAAATATTGAAAATTACTTTGGCAGAACTGACGGAAAAGTTAAAATAAATACTGATGAAGATTTGTGCATGTATTTACTAAATGATGCACACGTTGCTTTAGTTGGAGGCACAGCATTCGGTGCACCTGAATACATCCGTTTTTCTTATGCTACATCCGACGAAAATATAATAAAAGCAATTGGAAGAATAAAAGAATCGTTGAAAAAGCTTTTCTAATTAGGTAAAAAACAACTTTTGCTCACAATGACAATTTTTTTTATTTGTGCAAATAAAAATCGTATATTTGCATTATGAAATTAGAAATAATTACACCAAAAGAGCAACTATATAAGGGCGAAGCAATACTTGTTTCTTTACCAGGAGCAAACGGAACATTTGAAATATTAAAAAACCACGCACCAATAATTTCAACATTAAATAATGGTGAAATAAAAATTATCGACAAAGAAAAAAATAGCATAAAATTTGTTATAAAAAGTGGGTTAGTGGAAGCATCAAATAATATTATCTGGATTTTAGCAGAAACTTAAATGTTTAGTTATGAAAACTATACTACTACTTACTTTATACTTTTTTAATTCATTGTTTATACTTTCGCAAGAGTTAGCACAATTTTATTCAAGCGATAGTTTGCTAATTACAGCACATTTATACGAAACCGATCCGTCAAAGCCATATTTACTACTTTTTCATCAAGCTGAATATAGTAAAGGAGAATATAAAGAAACAGCACCTCGTTTAATGAATTTAGGATATAACTGTCTTGCAGTAGATTTACGTTCAGGCAATCAGGTTAATTATATTCAAAATGAAACAACAAAAGAAGCAAAAAAGCGTAATCTTCCAACAAGCTATTTAAGTGCAAAAAAAGATATAGAGGCAGCTATAGATTTCGCTTATAAAAAAAGTCAAAAACCCGTTGTTTTATTAGGCAGCTCTTATTCAGCATCACTTGCTTTATATGTTGCTAATGGGAACGAAAAAGTAAAAGCTGTAATAGCTTTTTCGCCTGGCGAGTATTTTCAGAACGAATTAAAAGTTCAAACACAACTAAAAAATTACGATAAGCCTGTTCTCATTGCTTGCACACAAAGAGAATTTCCATACGTAACTGAATTGGCAAAATATATTCCAGATCATCTAAAAACTATTTTTAAACCACAAGAAGGTCAAGGAGAACATGGATCGAAAGCACTATGGAGCAATTCGCCAACTTCAAAAGAATACTGGTTAAGTATTCTGATGTTTTTCAACAAAAATAATGGAAAAAATTAATATTCTTTTAAATATCTAAACTATGTCCGTAAATAAAGTTATTCTTGTAGGAAATGTTGGAAAAGATCCAACTATTAGAAATATCAACGAAAACACATCTGTAGCAACTTTTACTTTAGCTACAAACGAAGTTTATAAAGATCAATCAGGGAACTTACAAAAAGTTACAGAATGGCATAACATTGTTGCATGGCGAAATCTTGCTCAATTAGCAGAAAAATATATTAAAAAAGGTAGTCAATTATACATAGAAGGACGAATAAAAAGCCGAACATATACTGACAAAGATAACCAAACACGAAATGTTTACGAAATTGTTGCTGATAAAATTCAATTATTAGGAAAAAAAGACGATTCAATCACTTCAACCGAAACTTCTAATGCAACCGATGCAGACAATATGAATGTAAATGAAGATATTAATAACACCATTACCCCGTCTGCTGATGATGATCTCCCATTTTAAGTAGTTATTTTAAAGTGATTAACCATATTGCCATTTCAAATAATTTATTAGAGATAATTATAGGAACAATTACACTAATTGTGTTGTTGTTTTTAAGCGCTGTAATGTCTGGAAGTGAAATAGCTTTGTTTTCGCTTACTAATTCTACTAAAAGCAAACTAAAAAACAGTACAAAGCAAAGTCATAAACGTATTATTTATTTACTTAGTAATCCCGAACGATTACTTGCTACCATACTAACAGCTAATAGCTTTATAAACATAGCTTTTGTTATAATTTTTGTTTGGATATCTAATTTTATTTTCGATTTTCAAAACAATAAAATTTTAATATTCATTGTTCAAACAATTATCGGTACTATTTTAATTCTATTAGTAGGAGAAGTACTACCAAAAACCTTTGCCACACATAAATCTCTTAAATTTGCAGAATTTTCTTCTATTTTCCTTATTGTTGCACATTACATTTTTGCACCTATTATTTCTATATTAACTAAAATATCATCTATTATAAAAGTTAGGAACAAAAATTCGCTTAAATTTAACGAATTATCAGATGCAATAGATCTTGCTTCCGATCAATTAGACGAAGAGAAAAAATTATTAAAAGGAATTGTGCAATTTGCTTCTACTCGTGCAAACGAGATAATTATCCCACGTATAGATGTAAAAGTAATAGATATCCGCGATTCTTTTCAAAAAGTAGTACAAACAATAAAAGAAACAGGCTATAGTCGTATGCCAGTTATCAGAAACAACTTCGATCACGTTATTGGAATATTATATATAAAAGATTTATTGCCACATTTGCATAAAAGCGATTTTAAGTGGCAGTCGCTTATACGTCCACCATATTTTGTTCCTGAAACAAAATTTATTAACGACCTACTTGAAGATTTTCAACAAAAGAAAATACACATGGCTATTGTAGTTGAC
>JBBIKO010000026.1:8234-12973 GCA_037445415.1 Bacteroidota bacterium | reverse complement strand
AAGCCGAGATTAGAGCTTGGGGAGGACAATCCTTAAAAAGTCTTAATGTTCCTGTTGTAAAAGATATTAACGAACTAAATTTCATGGGGCTTGTAGAAGTTTTAAAACACTTGAAAACCATTAAAAATAACTTCAACTTCGCATACTACGACATTAAACAATTTAACCCAGATGTTCTTATACTTGTTGATTTCCCTGGATTTAACTTACGCCTTGCTCGCTGGGCTAAATTAAATAATATAAAAGTGTTTTATTACATTTCGCCAACTGTTTGGGCATGGCATAAATCTAGAATTAAACAAATAAAAAATTACGTAGATAAACTTTTTGTAATACTCCCTTTTGAAAAAGATTTTTTTAAAAAATATAATATTGACGTTGATTACGAAGGACATCCTATTTTAGATGCATTGCATACAGAACTTTACAAAGAAAAAAAAATTGAATTATTTCGCAGTAAATACAATCTGCCTGATAAACCTTTTATAGCAATTTTACCAGGCAGCCGACAACAAGAAATCAAAAAGTTATTGCCCACAATGCTACAAATAACAAAAGACTTTCAGAATTTTCACTTTTTAATTGCAGGTATGAATAACCTTAAAACTGAACTTTATAATATTGCACATAATTATAATAATGTATCTATTATTTACAATCAAACTTATGATATTTTGAGACACTCGCACGCAGCAATTGTAAAATCTGGTACATCAACACTCGAAACAGCTTTGTTTAATGTTCCACAAGTTGTATGTTACAAGATAAACAATTTAACCTTTAGAATTGCAAGACTTATAGTTGATGTAAAACACATTTCACTAATAAATCTTATACTTCAAAAAGAAGTCGTAAAAGAGCTAATTCAAAACGATTTTAATGCTAATAATTTGAAAGAAGAACTTAATAAGATTTTAGACAAAAATAATAAAAAAAATATATTGGCAGAATACGAAAATTTGAAAACTTTATTAGGAAATGAAGGTTGTTCGGAACGAATAGCATTAAAAATGATACAATATCTTAAGTCTTATAATTTATGAAAATATGTTTGTTTATAATATTAACACATTTGTACTATTTTTCGTATTCACAAAAATTAAAAATATGCGTTTTTTACAATCAGAAAATAACTTCTATTGTTCTAAGTACATACTTAGGAAATTATAATATCATTTCCGAAAACAATATTTTAACCTCACTACAACCAAATGAAACATTACAATTATTTGTTTCAAACGACTCTATAGAAGTAAAAAATTTAAAATATTCTTTTGGCAAACATAAATCATTAGAAATAAAAGGGACATCGGAAATAAATGTAATGAGATATAAACCAGTTGTGCCTTCAATTCAACAACGTTTTTATGATAACAATATGAATGTTACTATTGAAAATGGCACTTTACGATTTATAAACATAGTTGAAATGGATAATTATATATGTGGTGTTGTTGAAAGCGAAAGTGGTTACCAGGCAACAAAAGAATTTTATGAAATACAAGCAATACTATGTCGTACATTTGCTTTGGAAAATTTAGGGAAGCATTTTGCAGAAGGGTTTAACTTATGCGACGATGTACATTGCCAAGCATATAAAGGGAAAAATTACTCTTTATCTTATCATTCTGTAATTTGTGAAACAGTTGAAGAAACAAAAAATTTTGTAATAGTAGATTCTACAAACACACTAATTACAGCAGTATTTCATGCCAGTTGTGGTGGTCAAACAATGAATTCGGAAGATGTTTGGGGAAAAGCAAAACATTATTTACGTTCTATAAATGACAATTATTGCCACTTGCAAAGGAATACTGCGTGGGAAAAAAAAGTGTCGATGTCAGAATTTAAAAATTTTTTACAGCAGAATTCACCAAACTTAGCTAAAAACTTTAATATAAACGAATGGAATTTTTCACAAACATCAAGAAAATCGCATATAAGAATCAATGGTGATAGTATTTCGTTAAGAAAAATTCGAGAACATTTTCAATTGCGTTCAACATTTTTTTCTATAATTCCATCAAACGACAGTTTATTATTTAAAGGAAAAGGTATAGGTCATGGTGTTGGATTGTGTCAGGATGGTGCAATTCAAATGGCAAAAAGCGGGTATAAATCAGAAGATATAATTAAATTTTATTATAAGGGAGCAAGAGTTATATCGTACTTTGAAATACCTTTTTATCAAATTATTTTACAAAATTCTAACTAATTATTTCTGCTTCAGGCAATCGTTTATAATATTTTTCACCTGACTTTTTGCCCAAAATGAAGAGAAAGTACTACTATTATGTTTTAAATTTTCTACCAAATACTCATCGTAAAAAATTATATATGCAAGTCCATCGTAACTAAAATTATTGAATATTTTCTCGCTTATACATTGAGCATTAAAAGTTGAAATATTATTCAATAACTTTTGAATAACAAATGCTACATCATTGATATACTTTTTAATTGTGGCTGTATCGGGTTTTGTTAAATCAATTTTACATATATCAGCCTTTTTAGTAGCAAAATACAAACGATATCTTTGACCAACATATAATGGTAAATCTAAATCACCTATTACATATTTATGATTTACAGGGACAGATATTGTACTACTATATATTTTTCCTCCAACATTATATTCGAATGCAACATTTTCTATATCGAAAACATCTTTTACTCCTGAAAGCTTTACATTGGTCAAAACAGCCCATGTAGAGTCTTTATAATTATTTAACATATAACTTTCGTACCATTCGTTGCCTTTAAAAATTAAAGCAATTACTATAATTGGGCTTAAAAATAAAAGTTTATGCCACCATTTTAATTGATATTCTTTTTTTCGTGTAGAGGGTAGTTTAATTTTGTTTTGCTTTTTAAATAACTGTAATTTCATTTATTTGTACAATTCAATTCTTTTTTCACCTTTTGAATTAACTACGCCTCTAAACATTCCCTGAGTATTAAAATGCCATGCATAGTTGCCAAATTTATCAACAGCAATAATCCCACCAGTACCTTTTTGCGGTGTAAGTACCGAATCTATAACAAACTTTGTGGCTTCTGGCAAATTAAGGTTTTTATATATAATTAAAGCATGTATGTGAAATGCTATACTATTACGAATGAAATATTCCCCGTGTCCTGTGCACGACACAGCACAAGTTTTATTGTTTGCGTATGTTCCTGCACCTATAATTGGTGAATCGCCGACACGTCCGTATTTCTTCATCATCATGCCACCAGTTGATGTTCCAGCAGCCAAATTACCATGAATGTCAAGTGCAACACATCCAACTGTTCCTTTATTATCTTTTTCTTTATATTTATATTTTAAGTACTTTTCTTTCGATTCTTTCGTGATAAAATAATCATTCGAAACTATTTCCAATCCTTGTGCTTTTGCAAAAGCAGAAGCACCTTCTCTTACGAGTAAAACATGCGATGTTTTTTCCATAACGAACCTTGCTGCAGTAATTGGGTTTTTAATATTGGTAACACCAGCAACTGCTCCTGCCATAAGATTTTCTCCATTCATAATAGAAGCATCGAGTTCTACTTTGCCTTTTTCTGTTAGTACTGCACCTTTCCCAGCATTAAACAAATGACAATCTTCTAAAAAACGAATAACTTTTTCTACAGCATCTATACTATTTCCTCCTTTATTTAATATTTCTTCTCCTATAAATAATGCAGAATCTAATGCTTTTATGTATAATTGTTCGTCAGGAGTGTTTTCTGGTGTAATATTACCAGCACCACCATGTATTACAATACAATAAGATTGTGCCATATTACTTAAAGTAATTTGCAAATAAAATGCTATTAAAACAAGTCTATGCATTATAAATTCAATCTATTTAAGTTTTGTATTTCCTTGTATGGTGACAAATCGGTAATAATTGCCATAATACAAATAAGCTTACCATCATCGTTCATCACAGGTGATGCAGAAATATGAACGGGAAAACTAATCCCATCATTTTTTATCAATACACTTTCATAAGCGCTTGCTATACCTTTTTTACGTAATTTAGTATTTACCTGAAATGACGAAAATTCTTCGCGATTTGTATATTGACGGATGTTTTTTCCAACAATTTCTTCTTTTGAATATTGTAAAAGCTTACAAAAAGCTTCATTAGCATAAATAATAAATTCTTGTTCGTCGCTTAAAATAATAGGGCTAACACTTCGCTCTGCAAATTTAGAATATATTTCTATTAAAGCTCTTTTTTCATATCCAGGTAAAGAAATATATTTTCTTAACCTTTCTATTTCTTCGCGTAAACGTTTGTTTTCGTAAATCAAATCGTTAATTTTTTCTTCCATATTCAAAATTTTTAGATAACAGCATGAAGAGCTCTTCTTTAAAATTATCGGTTATCTTAATAACATCGTCAAAATTACTATAATTTTTATTCGATTCTTTATTTATCAATAAGATAATACGAGTACTGGGAGCAAACTTTTTTATAACATAAACATATTCAATGAATACGTCTTCGTATAATTTTTCTTCAACTAAAATAATGTCTAAATTATTTTTAATAATTGAAAATATTAAGCGTGCATCCAGTGGTAAATCAATTATATTGACAGAGGTAATTTTTAAATAAGTTGTAATAAGTTCTTTAAGCAAAAAGTCTTCTACAAAATAGGCTATAGACTTATCTTTCCAAAAGTATGCAGAGTAATCGTTAAGTTGAAAATTTTCTGTATTTTTTTTATCAAAATAAACATTA
>JBBIKO010000026.1:6352-8200 GCA_037445415.1 Bacteroidota bacterium | reverse complement strand
GTTTAATCTCGCTTTCATTTCTAATTATAAATCCCTTAATTTGTTCTAACATGTTTATTATTAGCAAATAGCAAAATTGAGATGTATCAAAATTCAATATAGGAAGTGCTACAACTTTATTTTCTTTTAAAAATACCTGTGCCGTAACGCATATCATATCTTTAGATTCGAGACTGAAATATAATTTAATAAGTTCAGCCGAGTTTTTAAAAATAAGGTTATTAACTAATTTTTCTAAACACAATTTTATTACATTTTCATAGGTTTCTATTTTTTTATCATTACTTTGTTTTTCTACTACTAATTCACATTTAAGATGAGAAGGAATATTTGAGACTAAACTTTTTAAATAGTCGTTAAGAGAATTCACTAAATCATTGAAAATTATTTTTTGTTTTTTAATTAGAAATTTCCCCTCATAAATACTTTCAATCAATTGAATATCGTTGTATGTAATTTGCAATAAATAATGCTTCTGCTTAATACTTAGCTCTATCTTATGTCTTTGATTTTCTGATAGTTTATTTTTATCTATTTTATAAAGTTCTATTAATGTTGGCAAGAAAAAGTTTAATCTTTTGTGTATGCTATTAACAATGTGTAATTTTTCCTTTTTTAGTTTATTGTTTTCTGCTAATGTATTATTGTATAATTTGTAAAGCAATTGCTGATAAGATATATCTATTACAAATGTTAAAACTCCTGTTGTTACATTATTTGAATTCGTTAAAATTGATGAATGCATTAACAATTGAACATATCCGCCATTTCTTTTAATAAAATCTATTTGAAAAATAGCAAAGTGATTTGTTTTTACTGATTCTATTTGCCTTTTATAGAGATTAAATTGATCTGTTAAACAATAAAAAGATATGTTTGTATTTATAACTTCTTCTTCGGTATAGTCGAGCATATTTGCAAATGCTTTATTACTAAATGTAATGTTTTGGTTTATATCTGCTATAAAAACACCAACCAACGAAGTTTCTATAATAGTTTTATAAAAATGTTGTTTTTCAAGTATTTCGTCTTGCAAATTTTTCTCATTCGTTAAATCGAGCGATATTCCAAAAGCGTATAACTGCCCATCGCTTATAAAAGGGAATGTGAATACTTTTGCATAGATTTTTTTATCAGAATATGTCGCTTCGTAATAACCAATGTAACTACAAATTTTATTTTCTTTAATCGGAGCAAAAAAGCATTCAAATGGTCTTTTGTCTTTTAATGTATTAATATCTAAACCAACAAATTTATCTTTTGGCAGATTAAGTTGTCTTATAATTTCTTGATTAACGTCTATAACAATTCCATCTTTGTTATATATAAAAAATCCAACAGGTGATATATGGAATATGTTCTCAAATAGTTCTTTTTGTAAATTAAGTTTTTCTATTGTTTCAATTTGCTTTGTAATATCGTTTAACACAGAGATAATAAAGCGTCCGTATTTTGTTTCTAATCCCCAAGCCTCAACTTGAATTTTGAGTTTTTTATTTTCTCTAAAAACTTCTACATGATCAATTTTAAATGGTTCATTATTTTTTGAATTTTCTAAAAGTTGATAAAAGTAATTATGTTGAGATGAATCGAAAAACGAAGTTCCATGTAGTCCAATTAGTTCATTTTTTTTGAAACCAAAAATACTTAATGCCTTTTCGTTGCAATGAAGTACGTAACCCTTATCGCTAAAAACTATTAAACCACAATTAGCATTGATATATACTTTATTTAAAATTTGTTGATAATCTAAAAGTAATTCAAATGACTTGTTTTTTACAAATCTTATTATAATTTTAGTTTTATCCTTTTCAATATTTTTAAATTTAAGTTTTACAGTAAAATTGT
>JBBIKO010000026.1:0-6342 GCA_037445415.1 Bacteroidota bacterium | reverse complement strand
GCCATTTTTATCTAAAATATTTGCCCAACAGCTATTTACATAACGCATATTATTAGAGAAAAGGAAATACTGTGGAAATAATAAGGAAATGTGCTTGTCTTTTAACTCGCTTGTAATATAGGATAGTTTTTCTACCAAAGCATCCGAAAATAAGTCTAATGTTAAGTTTTTATTTAAAATTATTACATAATATTTTTGAAATAAAAACATATTATTTACTTCTTATAAATTGGTATGAAATTAGTTCTATAAAACATTTTTATTTTAGCTAATTGATTTAAAAAATTGCTTATTTCGCCTAAATCAACTATTCCGTTTTTATCAATATCGTTGTTAGGATGTAAGCTGTTTGCAATTAAATCGAACATTTGTAAAGGTTGAGTGTGATTGATACTAAGATAAAAAATACCTTTTCTTGCTGTAAATTCTTTATCTATGTAAATGTTTAATTGCTCGTCGTCTGCTAAAATAAAATTTTCGGGAACTTTTGACGTTTTATTAGATAAATTTAAAAAAAGTCCTGTTGTTGCTTTTGTTTTTAGTAATGTTTTTAAAATATTGTCAAGCGGTAAAATAGCATTTTCAAGATTTTTTAAACTTGCCTCAGGTAACAATATGTAATACTTATTATTCGACTGATCTTGAATAATTAAACCATTTACAGCTATTATTATTATTTGATTATTGTTTTTCTTTTGAACAAGCGAGTCTAATACCTCTTCAACTTTACTTATCGTTAGATCTTGTGTTGAAACATTTCTAAAATAAACATTTTTAAAAAGTTTATTTTCTTGCATTTTTAGCAATGAAATGAATTTATCGGGGTTCTCTTTAACTAAATCTGACGACCATTTTTTTTCGTTATATTTCTGTACGTTCAATATTAAAACATACAAATCTGTTTCTTCGCTAAACTTTTCAACATCAAAATACGATACTATTAATTCTGGTGAAACAATGAAATCGCTTGTATTGTGCTTAAAAGCTACTAATTGAATTTCGCTTTTTTCGTAATCTAAATAAATTTCATAGTTAATTTCTATATTTTTATTTGCGTTTACTTTAACAGATATAGGTTTTACAACTTCTTTATTACCATCAATCAGACGTGTGTATTCATTTTTATTTAAAAATAGATGAACAATATTATATTGATTATTTTTTACTTCAAAACTTATAGGCAAAATTCTTTTTGTTGATACATAAGGATTTTGAGAAGGTGTATTTGTTAAAATATCAGTTGGATTAATATATGACAGTTGCGATTTTTGTTGTTCAATAGGAATAATATTTAAAGCAGAAACATTCCATACTTTAATTGATTTATCAACAGCTCCACTTATGAGTTGTTTGCCATTAGGACTAAAAGCAAGTGTTCTTATGCCTTGACTATGCCCTTTAATTTGATATTTTGATACATTCTCTTTTATACTCCAAATATGAATAACATTATCGTTTCCAGCGCTTGCTAAGAATTTTCCATCGGGACTAAAGGCTAAAGCATACACGGCATCGGTATGTGCTTTTAAAACTTTTATAGAATTACCATTTTCCGCATCCCACAATTTTACCATATTATCTAATCCTGCAGTAGCAATTATTTTTCCATCAGGACAAAAAGCTACTGCTTCTATTGGGAATGATGAAGTTTTAACACTAAATATTTCTTTTCCTGTTGCTATGTTCCATAATTTAAGTAATTGATCGTAACCACCTGTTGCAAGTTTTGAACCGTCAGGGCTAACGGCTATTGAACGTACACATTGTGTGTGGCCAGAAATATTTTTTAAATTTAATCCTGTATGGACGTACCAATAACGAATGTCGAGATCCCAACCAGCACTTATTATTATATTCCCTTGTAGATTAAAAGCCACCGAACGTGTTGATTGTGTGTGTCCAAAATATCTCTTAATTATTTTATTTTTCGATAAATCCCACAATTTTATTGTTTTATCCCAACTTCCTGCTAATAAATATTTTCCGTCTGGACTATACGCAATGCTAACATCGCCTTCTCCTTTATCGTCTAATATGGTTGACAATTCGAAAGTTTGAGAATCGAATATATGTATTTGCTTGTTTGCATGAACAACTGCAATGGCATCTCCTTTCGGTGAATATACAGCTTGAATAACAGATTTGGGTAATTCTATATTCTTTATCAATGTAATTTGTGACTGTGTTTGAAAATTACTTAACACAATAAATACTATGATAAAACTTAAAAATAGCATTATGAATTTTAGCTTTCAAATATACGTTTTTTTTTTAGATGATGTGTATTCTTTATTATTAACATTGTGCAAAATAATACGAATGATTTTTTTTACCAGTTAACTTTAATAAAAGTTATATAAAATTTATTCATTATCTTCTGCATACCACTCTGCATAAGAGTTTGCTGTTTCCCATAAACGAATAGAGTGTAATTTTACATTGCTGGGTAAAATATTTTTTAATATACTTGCAAATTCATAAACCATATTTTCGCAAGTAGGCTGATAAGGAGTTATATGTCTTCTTTCGAACATTTGTTCTGTTTGAAGTAAACCATCGTGCTTCGATTTTTCGCTAATTACAAGCGAATGATCCATTTTATTTACAATAGCATCATTTACAAATTTTTTTAAATCCCCAAAATCTATAACCATTCCATATTTTGTACTATTTTCGTCTGAAATTGGCTCGCCTATAACGGTTACTTGAAGTATATAACTGTGTCCGTGAATATTTTTGCACTTACCATTGTAATTCCATAATGCGTGAGCCATTTCAAATTGGAATTCTTTTGTTACTCTTATTTTAGGCATAATTTTTATAAATTTGCAAAACTTAAAGTTATAAACAATTTATGAATTGTAAAAGATTTTTTTCAGTATTGATGGTTGTATTTTGCTTAAATGTATTTGCATCAAACGATAGTATAAAAGGTGTAAAAACAACTGAAATTTTTGGAACTATTTTTCCTTCATTTTCTGCAAAATATTCAAAACTACAAAAGACATGGTATGGTTTCGACATGAATTCAGCTCAGGTAGGGTTTAAAACAAAAATAAATAAAAAAATTAATACCGTACTTCTATATAATGTTACAAAAACCACAGGTGAAATATTTGTTCGTGATACTTCAAATAATATGTTGCAAACTAGTTATTTTAAAGGTAGCGATTTTACAGCGTTTTTGAAACAAGCAGAATTAATTTATACACCTTCAAGTAAATTTGAAATTTCTATCGGACAAATATTTAATCAACAGTATATGACAGTTCAGGATATTTTTTGGGGATATCGTTATGTAATATCTACTATGCAAGAAGTATATAAATTTGGACACCAAGCAGATTTTGGCTTTAAAATATCGTATATCTTAGAAAAATTAAGTTTTTCAGCAATGATATCAAATGGAGAAGGTCCTTTTTATAAACAAGACAAAAACGGATTGTTGCAATATGCTGCAAACATTGAATATCGTCCAATAAAATCAATTATTCTTAAATGGTATAGCAATGTTTATCCTAACGAAAACAAATATCGTTGGACTCATAATTTTTTCGTAGGTTTTAAAACAAAAAAATTTAGAATTGGTGCAGAAGGGACAACAATATTTAATGATAATTGGCTTACAGGCAGCAACTATTTCGGTATTTCAATATTTAATGCCTATGATATCAATAATGTATGGTCTGTATTTTTAAGGGAAGATTATATTTTTAAAAATTCCGTAGTTAAAAATTTTTCTCATTCCATTTTAGGAGTTCAATATAAAATTGATGAAAACTTTTTGGTGTCTATTAATCAACGTTTACAAATTGATAAAAACGATTTTTTATGGCAAACTTATTTAAGTATTGGATATAAATTTTAATTACGACTTAGTACATTGCTTAATACAAGTAAGAATATTTAGTATTCTTTCGTGGCTGATAGAGTAATATATGTTTTTTCCTTTTCTTTTTGCACAAACTATATTACGGTTTTTCATTATACTTAAATGATGTGAAGTTGTTGATTGTTCAATATTTAGTATTTCGTGAATTTCTGATACGGTAAGTGGTTTGTTATTACTTAGTAATTTTAATATTGCTATACGAATAGGATGAGCCATTGCTTTTAACATCTCTGCCGCTTCATTCAATGCTTCAATATTAAGCAAAAGGCTTATATCGTTTTCTTTTTCCATACTAATTAGTTTATGCAAATATATAAATATGTTTACAAATTATCAAAATTTTATTTATTATAGCTATACAATATTAACTTCTCTTTCGAGTTTAATATTAAACTTTTGCATAATTTGGCTAATTATATATTCTGAAAAATCGTAAATTTCTTTTGCTGTTGACCCACCATAGTTAACTATAACCAAAGACTGTTTTGGGTATGTCCCTACATTTCCGCAACGATAACCCTTTAACCCAGCTTTTTCTATCAGCCACGCAGCTGGTATTTTAAAATATTTTTCATCAAATGTAAAATAAGGAACCTGTTCGTCAAAATTTCTTAGCTTATTTAATACAACTATATCTACAATAGGATTTTTAAAAAAACTACCTGCATTACCTAATTCTTTTGGGTTAGGCAATTTTTCAGTTCTTTGTTGAATAATGTACTTGCGTATTGCATTTAGAGAAACGTCTTTATTTGCAAAATATTCTTTTAAATTACCATAAGTCAAATTATAGTTATGTTTTGTTTTGGTCAATCTGAATACAACTTCTGTTATAAACCATTTTTCAGTTATGTTTTTTTTAAAAAAACTATCTCTGTACGAAAAATGGCATTCATGATTTTTATAAACTTTTTGCTCTTTTGTTTTTAAATTAATAGCTGTTAATTCCACAAAACTATCTTTTATTTCGGAACCATAGGCACCTATATTTTGTATTGGTGATGCTCCGACTGTTCCAGGTATTAAAGATAAATTTTCGAGTCCGCCCCAACCGTTTTTTACACAATAGTCAACAAAGTTGTCCCATATTTCTCCCGCTTTTGCCTTTATATGCACATAATCGTTATTTTCAAATACTATTTCTATGCCTTTTGTACAAACTCTGACAATTAAAGAAGGCACATTTAAAAATAAAACATTGCTACCGCCACCCAAAATAAAATAATCGTCGTTTAATACACCTAAATTTATCAACTCGTAAATTTCATTGTCGTTCTCAATTTCAATAGTTCGTTTGGCATGCTGTTCTATTCCAAAAGTATGTAAATCTTTTAATGGCAGATTGTAATATTGTTTCATAATTTTATTTTACAAGAATAATGTATGAAGGGAAATGGTCTGAGTATCCACCAATAAATTTGTTTCCTATATATGTTCTAAATGGATAACCAGAGAATTGTCCTTCTTTTTGTAGCAAGTAAGAAGCATTGAAAACAGCCGCTTTTTTTAATTTTAAACCTTTTGTTTTCTTATCTATTAAGGGGAACGAAACTATAAACTGATCGAATAAGTTCCATTTGTCGTTATATGCTAAGGTGCCTATTCCTTTTTTTACAAAAATATCGTACATAGGATTATATAAATCGCCTTTTTTTGTTTTTTCTTTCGAAGATTTTGCGTTCAAATGAACTAAAACGCTTTTGTTTGTTGGATCATCGTTTAAATCGCCCATAATAATAATTTTTGCAAGACTGTCTGTTTTATAAATAGAATCAACAATAGAGCGACATAGTTTTGCTGCTGCTTCTCGTAATGGGATACTTCGCTCTTCACCACCTCGTCTCGATGGCCAGTGATTCACAATAAAATGCATTAGCTCGCCATCAATTATTCCTGATACTAAAAGTTGATCGCGTGTATTAAAACTTGTATCGTTAGGCATTATTAAAGGATATGCTTTCGAATTTACCACTACCATTTCATCTTTACTGTATAATAAAGCAACATCAACACTTCTATTGTAACGACTATCGTAATGAACTATTCCATAATTACACGATTTAAGTTTTGGTGTACTTATTAGATCGTTTAAAACTTCTTTATTTTCTACTTCGCATAATCCAACAACTGTTAAGCATTCTTTATTATTTACATTTGCTATATCTTGTAGCACTTTCGATATATTTTTTAATTTTATATTATATTTTTCTGTATTCCATTTATTATTTCCTTCTGGTAAAAATTCTTCGTCATTAAAATTTGGGTCGTTAATAGTATCGAATAAATTTTCTACATTATAAAAAGCAACAACAATTGATTTAGTTTGCGATTGCGAAATTTCGCACGACACAACTAAAATTAGACTTAAATAAAGAAAAATTGCTTTCATGCTTATTTAGTTTTTTAATTGAATAAAAATACCTAATGGCAATTTTTTTTCAAAATTATCT